>NZ_JBXANI010000001.1:286626-485433 GCF_058801495.1 Cupriavidus sp. GW822-FHT03E04 | reverse complement strand
TGTGAAAGTAGGTAATCGCCAGGCTCTCCCTTGAAACCCCCCAGTACGAAAGTACTGGGGGGTTTTGCTTTTGCGGCATCTGCTTTCGAATATCTCGAAAGCAAGAAATAAATTAGCTCGCCGATGGTCGCAGGGCGCGCATGCCAAGTTTCGCAATGGCGACTATAGCCGTGACCAGTGCACCCGCTACGATGCCCGTCAGTGCATTGATCAATACCGGGCCTAGCATTCCCAGGCCTGCTCCGATCATAGGTACCCCAGCCAGCATCTCAGTCGTGGGCCCTGCCAGATGATGCACGGCAGGAATACCGTGTACCAGAATCCCGCCCCCCACCAGGAACATCGCCGCTGTGCCGATCACGGACAGCGTGCGCATCAACCAAGGCGCCAGGCGCAGGATGCCGCGGCCAATGGCTCGCGCGCCGGCGGAAGCCTTCTGGCTAAGATACAGGCCAGCATCGTCCAACTTGACGATGCCCGCCACCAGGCCGTAGACGCCCACTGTCATGATCAAAGAGATGGTCGACAACACGGCCACCTGGGTGCCGAATGTCGCACCGGATACCGTCCCGAGCGAGATCACGATGATCTCCGCCGACAGGATGAAATCAGTGCGCACCGCACCGCGAATCTTGGCTTGCTCATAGGCAGCCATATCCGTCTCGGGATTTGCCGCTTGTGACGCTTCGGAATCGGTTTGTCCCTGAGTGGAATCGCTATGCAGGAAACGGTGCGCAATCTTCTCGAATCCCTCGTAGCAAAGAAAGGCGCCGCCAGCCATCAGCAGTGGCACGATGGCTGCGGGCACGGCAGCGCTGATCGCCAGAGCTGCCGGCACCAGAATCACCTTGTTGCGAAAGGACCCCAACGCTACAGCCCACACAACGGGTAATTCGCGCTCTGCCTTCACGCCGCTGACCTGCTGCGCATTCAAGGCCAGGTCGTCGCCTAGTACGCCGGCTGTTTTCTTGGCCGCCACTTTACTCATGGTGGCTACATCGTCGAGGATGGAGGCGATGTCGTCGATCAGCAGAAGCAGGCTGGTGCCGGCCATATCCAAGGTTCCCAAGTAGACGTAAGGAAAGCACCCCGTCGCACGGAGGGCGCATAGCGCGATACTGTGCCACAGGCGTCGCAAGCGATGCGAACCATCGCCATTCCGGCGTCGCGCCTCTAGGGGGCTGGCAATTCAGGATGTGAATCGGAGCCGCCTGGGGCATCCGTCAAAAAAAAAGACCGCCGGCGGGATAGCAGGGCGGTCTACGGGAAGTCTCGTCGGGGTCAAGCAACGAGTAATTGAAATATGCCAAACTACACGCCTGCTTGCTATCCGCCGTCGGTGGGGGGCACGCTGCCTCTCTTGCCGAACATGAGCACAGAAGCGCCCCCATTGGGAGTGAGAAGGGGACATGAATGAGAAAAGCAGCAGCAAGTACTGCCGGATATGGCGAGAACGCGGCCGCATTGGTGCAGCAGTACGAGAGCCTCCAGTTCGACGATATCCACCGAGACGTACTGCACCTATTTCCACGTGAGCTCAGCAATATTCTGGATATCGGAGCAGGGTCAGGCCGCGATGCGGCCGCGCTCGCCCGCTTGGGACATCGGGTTGTGGCCGTGGAACCCACGGGCGAATTGCGTCGAGAGGGGCAACGCATTCACGCGGCATTGCCGATCGAGTGGGTGGATGATTCACTGCCACACCTGTCGGCGATGCGATCCAGGCGAGAGCATTTTGAGCTGATACTGCTGACTGCCGTATGGATGCATCTGGATGCCACCGAACGACCCATTGCGATGAACTCGATCGCGGAGCTGCTAGCGCCGGGCGCCACGATCATCATGTCGCTCCGCCACGGACCTATTCCCCGAGGTCGAAGGATGTTCGACGTTTCTGCCGATGAGACGCTGGCGCTTGGCCGAGCGGTTGGCCTGACCGAAAGCTACTGCGGGCAGCGTAAGGATACGCAGGGCCGGGACTCGATTTCCTGGAGCGTGATTGCCTTGCAGATGGCATGGCCGAGCGGTCCCGGGATGTCCGAAATGCTCATGCCCGGATCCGGGCGAGGCTTTGGGAGATAGCCATGGTTCAAAAGTTATTCCACGAACTGCCAGTGGATGAGCGCGAGGGTTTCGAGTCGGCTTGCGCACTGCATGGATTTGTACGAGAGGACTTCGATGTGGCTGCGGAGGAAGGCACTCCGTTGAGCGGCGGGCCGAATCGTATCTTGCGGGAGGTCATCGTCGCCCGTGTAGCCGGCGGCGAGGCTCGGCGCTATCCTGGCGGAGCTGGGGCCGCATGGACGGTGGCATTCGAGCAAGACCTGGAGCGGGATGTCTTCGGCTTTCCTCTTGCCGATTAATTGAGCCGTCGGGCGCGCCCCCCGAACTCGCGGGCCCTCGTCGAGGACCCCAAGGCTGGCAGTCCGGCACCAAAGCCCAGCTGGAGGGGCAGAGGCCACTCGCGCGCGTGGGCAGCAATAATCCACCGCTGTGGGCCACAGCAAGAGGGGGAAGAAGGGATCTTGGCGCGCGCGAGTGCAGAAAACGAAAACGGCGCCGTGGGAAAATTTCGCTTTCCGTGGGAAAGTTCGTATCGTGAAACGACTAGGTAAAGCGTAAGCCGTTGATACTAATAAGAATTCTGGGGTGGCTGATGGGACTCGAACCCACGACGACAGGAATCACAATCCTGGACTCTACCAACTGAGCTACAGCCACCGTCGATGTCGTTCTGCTTGGTGCCGAACGACGAAGAACAAGATCATACAATGCCAAAAGCCGGATGGCTAGTACTCTGCACAAATTTTTTTTAGTGCCACCTGTTTAACCGGCCAGCTTGGAGGATTCCTCCAGCTCGAGCATTCGGCAGATAGCGGCCATGCTGCCAACCATGGTGCGTCGTTGCGCGCCCTGGTAGATGCGCACGCCTTTTGATTGGCGAAAGGGCACGGGCTTGACGGGGCGACGGGCGGAGAGGCGGTTGGCTGGCAGCATGGCTACACCTGGTGACTTGCAACAACAGTTAGCGGTACCCGCTACGCGGGTGCGTTGGCACAATCGGGTGTCGGCTTGTACGGGGATCGCCCGCCTCAGCCGCACTCGTCAGAAGGCGCCGGGGCGGATGAGGCCGACAGCGATGCCTTCTAGTGAGAACTCTTCGCGGCCGGCTTGCACGATGATGCTGGGGAAGTCGGGGTTCTCGGCGATCAGCTCGATGGTGTCGCCGCGGCGGTTGAGGCGTTTGACGGTGACGTCGTCGCCCAGGCGGGCGACGACGATCTTGCCGTTGGCGGCTTCGCTGGCGCGCTTGACGGCGAGCAGGTCGCCATCGAGGATGCCGGCGTCGCGCATGCTGAGACCACGCACCCGGAGGAGGTAGTCGGGCTGCACGTCGAACACCGATGCGTCGACCTGGTATTGGCGGTCGATGTGTTCGGCGGCAAGGATCGGGCTGCCGGCCGCGACGCGCCCGACCAATGGCAGGGTTAGCTGCATGACGCCAGCCATAGGCAGGGAGAACTGGTCGGGTAGCTCGGAGTCGCTACGGGAGACCTTGAGGCGAATGCCGCGGGAGGCGCCGGGGGTGAGCTCGATCACGCCTTTGCGGGCCAGGGCACGTAAATGTTCCTCGGCTGCATTGGGTGAGGAGAAGCCGAACTTGGCGGCGATCTCTGCGCGCGTGGGCGGAAAGCCCGTGTGCTGGAGGCTGCTGCGGATCAAGTCGAAAATCTGCTGCTGTCGCGGTGTCAGGGTCGCCATGGTCGCCGGTGTTTGAGAGCACTGTATGTTTAAACAGTATGCTGTGATTTTATACAGTATCGAGTGAAGTGCAAGCGGAATTTTTGGGAGTTTGCGCATTGACAGGTGCGTCCCGCGGGTCTTGGCGCGTGCCGTGGCGAGTGGGCGGAGGGTTACAATCCGCGGCACCTGAAGCGTCTTGCGTTGCGCACTGTTCAACTTTTCTGGGGCTCCCGAGCTCATTTCCGCCATGTCTCTCCTGCCTCGTGTCGTCGTGCTCGCTACCGGCGGCACCATTGCCGGTTCTTCTTCCAACCCAGCCAGCAGCGCGAAGTACCAGGCGGCGACGGTGCCGGTGACGGCGCTGCTCGATGCGGTGCCGGCGCTGGGCACGGTGGCGCGGATCGAAGCCGAGCAGGTTGCGCAGGTAGATAGCAAGGACATGTCGTTCGCGCTCTGGTCCAGGCTGGTGGAGCGCGTGGCGTTCTGGTCTGCGCAGCCCGATGTGTCGGGCATCGTCATTACGCACGGCACCGATACCCTGGAGGAGACGGCCATGCTGCTGCACCTGGCCTGCGTGGGTGGGGTGCCAGTTGTGCTGACGGCTGCGATGCGACCGTCGACCTCGTTGTCGGCGGATGGCCCGTTGAACCTGCTGGATGCGGTGCGCGTAGCGGCGGATGCTGGCGCGACGGCAAAGGGCGTGCTGCTGGTGATCAATCAGGAGATTCACGCGGGGCGCGACGTGATGAAGGCGCACACATCGGCGGTGAATGCGTTTGTGTCGCCGGTATCCGGGCCGATTGGTTTTGTTCAGGACAACCTCGTGCGCTTTGTGCGTACCCCCAGTCGCTTGCCGGCCAAGGCCTGGCCGGTCCCTTGCGCATGGCCGCAGGTCGAGATCGTGGCTAGCTATGCGGAGCCGGGGCGGATCGTGGTGGATGCCTTGGCGCAGGCGGGCGTGTCGGGCCTGGTCGTGGCGGCCGCTGGCAACGGGTCGGTTCACCAGTCGCTGGTGGAGGCGCTAACCGATGCTGCCGGCGCCGGCGTGGCAGTGGTGCGCAGTTCGCGCACAGGGGCGGGGCATGTGGCGATTCCAGCGCCTCCCCGGCCGGCGTCGGGCGTTTTTGTTTCGGCCGGCGACCTCAATCCTTATAAGGCGCGTGTGCTCCTGGCGCTGGCTCTGGCTGGGGAGCCAGGACTGGCAAAGGATCCGGCGGCGCTGCAGGCGCTATTCACCGAAAACTGAGGCGGCTTGCTCCGGATGGTAAAAGCACGCTATACTTTAAGGCTATTCAACCTTGCTGCACCGGACATGGCGCTCGGGCAGCTTATCCAAAAGGAGCGTCAATGCGTCATTACGAAATCGTATTTATCGTCCATCCGGACCAGAGCGAACAAGTCCCGGCCATGATCGAGCGTTACAAGACGCTGGTCACGTCCCAGGAAGGCCAGATCCACCGCGTGGAAGACTGGGGTCGCCGTCAGATGGCCTACATGATCCAGAAGCTGGCCAAGGCTCACTACGTTTGCCTGAACATCGAATGCGGCAAGGAAACCCTGGCTGAACTCGAACACGCGTTCAAGTTCAACGATGCAGTGCTGCGCCACCTCATCGTTCAGACCAAGAAGGCTGAAACCGCACCGTCCCCGATGATGAAGGAAGTGCAGCGCGAAGAAGCTCGCAAGGCCGCGCAACAGACCAGCGAAGTCCAGGCCGCCTAAGTGCGGACTGTTGTGGTTGCCGCCGGCGTTGATCGCCGCGGCGGCAAGTGCGGGCATCGGTGCGGGAGAGTGCGTTGAACCAGTTAAGGCTCTGCGCAACGCTCGCGGAACGCGATGCCTTGCGTTACACCCCGGCCGGGGTCCCCGTGGTCAACTGCATCTTGCAGTACGCGGGCGAGACGGTCGAGGCGCAAACGCCCAGGCAGGTGGAGTTCGCCATCGCCGCCATGGGAATTGGTCAGATCGGCCAGCGGCTTGAGCGTACTCCGCTCGGCGCGATGCTCGACTGCGAAGGATTCCTGGCCCGCAGGCACCGCAACAGCAAGGCTCTCGTCTTTCACATCACTGGATGTAAAGCATTCGAAAAGGATTGAATCATGGCATTCGTCAAACGTGACAACAAGAACAAGAAGCGCTTCCAACAGCAAAACCCGCTGTTCAAGCGCAAGCGCTTCTGCCGCTTCACCGTGGCTGGCGTGGAACAGATCGACTACAAGGATCTGGACACCCTGAAGGATTTCATCGGCGACAACGGCAAGATCACGCCGGCCCGCCTGACCGGCACCAAGGCGCACTATCAGCGTCAGCTCGACACGGCCATCAAGCGCGCGCGTTTCCTCGCGCTGATGCCCTACACCGACCTGCACAAGAACTGATCGGCCCTAGGTCCGTTAAGGAGAAAACACGATGCAAATTATTCTGCTTGAAAAAGTCATCAACCTGGGCAACCTGGGTGACATCGTTCGCGTGAAGGACGGCTACGCCCGTAACTTCCTGATCCCGAACAAGAAGGCCCGCCGCGCTACCCAGACCGCTATCAGCGAGTTCGAAGTCAAGCGCGCCGAACTGGAAAAGGCGGCCGCTGAAAAGCTGGCAGCTTCGCAAGCTGAAGGCGAAAAGCTGAATGGCCTGACCGTGCAGATCACCCAGAAGTCGGGTGTGGACGGCCGCCTGTTCGGTTCGGTGACCAACGCCGACATCGCTGAAGCCCTGGCTGGCCAAGGCTTCAAGGTCGAGAAGGCGCAAGTGCGCCTGCCCAATGGTCCGCTGAAGGTTGTTGGCGACCACCCGGTCAGCGTCTCGCTGCACACCGACGTGCTGGTCGACGTGACGGTTTCCGTCCTGGGCGAACACGCCTAAGCATCGGCCTTGCTGCCGGTTTCCACTTGTCCTTCGGGCTGGTGGGAGCCGGATGCCAGCGCCGCTTGCTTGACCAAACAAAAAGGCAGGAGCATCGCGCTCCTGCCTTTTTGTTTGGCCGCGCCCCTTGCTTGCCTGGTTGCCCGATTGCTACGGGGCCGGTTGTCCCGCCGTCACACGGCAGGATGCCCCAACTGCCGGCTGCGAATTCTCCGCCGGCTCGCTGGCGTCGACCGTTATAATCCCCCCCTATGAACGCGCCTGTCGCAGACCCCCAACTAGACAATCTCAAGGTACCGCCGCATTCCATCGAGGCCGAGCAATCGGTGCTGGGTGGCCTGCTGCTGGACAATGCCGCCTGGGACCGTATCGCCGACTTCCTGAACGAAGCCGATTTCTATCGCTTCGATCACCGGATGATCTTCCAGAGCATCTCCCGGTTGATCGCCGCTACCAAGCCGGCCGACGTCATCACCGTCTACGAGTCGCTGCAAGGCGCAGGCAAGGCGGAAGAGGTGGGCGGCCTGGCCTATCTGAATTCCCTGGCGCAGAACACGCCTAGCGCGGCCAATATCCGCCGCTATGCGGAGATCGTGCGCGAGCGCTCGGTGCTGCGCAAACTGGTGACCGTGGCCGACGATATCGCTACCGCGGCCTTCGCTCCCAAAGGGCGCGAGGTGCGGGAGCTGCTCGACGAGGCGGAATCCAAGGTGTTCGCCATCGCCGAGGAAGGCTCGCGCGGGCAGAAGGGGTTCCAGGAAATCCAGCCGCTGCTGACCCAGGTGGTCGAGCGCATCGACGAGCTGTACCACCGTGACTCGAGCACCGACGTCACCGGCGTGCCTACCGGTTTTATCGACCTGGACCGCATGACCAGCGGCATGCAGGCCGGCGACCTGATCATCGTGGCGGGGCGCCCCTCCATGGGTAAGACCGCATTCTCGCTAAATATCGGCGAGCACGTGGCGGTGGAGCAGGGCCTGCCGGTGGCGGTGTTCTCGATGGAAATGGCGGGCACGCAGCTGGCCATGCGTATGCTGGGCTCGGTCGGCCGGCTTGACCAGCACCGCCTGCGTACCGGCCGCCTGCTTGACGAAGACTGGCCGCGGCTCACGCACGCGATCCAGCGCATGAACGATGCGCAATTGTTCATCGACGAAACACCGGCGCTGAGCTCGATGGAGCTGCGCGCCCGTTCACGCCGGCTGGCGCGCCAGTGCGGCCAGCTCGGACTGATCGTCATCGACTACCTGCAGTTGATGTCGGGCTCGGGCGGCGGCGAAAACCGCGCCACCGAAATCTCGGAAATCTCGCGCTCGCTCAAGGGCCTGGCCAAGGAACTCAACTGCCCGGTGATTGCACTGTCCCAGCTGAACCGAAGTCTGGAACAGCGTCCGAACAAGCGCCCGGTGATGTCCGACTTGCGTGAATCCGGCGCTATCGAGCAGGATGCCGACGTGATCCTGTTTATTTACCGCGACGAGGTCTACAACCCCGATTCGCAGGACAAGGGCACGTCCGAGATCATCATCGGCAAGCAGCGTAATGGCCCGATTGGCACCGTGCGGCTGACGTTCCTGGGGCAGTTCACCAAGTTCGACAACTTCAGCGGTGGCCCCGCCTTCTTCGACAACGACAACTGAAGCCAGTCTTGGCGCGGCTTGCCGGGCATCGTGGCTCGGTGGCCACAGTCGATCGCGCCTGCCGCGCGTCAAAGTCCCCCGGCATCGCCGCACAAACCTGTAAAATATTGCGTTTTGATGACAGCCGCCCTCGGGCGGCTGTCGTTTAATGCGTATCCGCCTGATTCAGTAACTACCCGCGGCGCCCCCGCGCTTCGACAAGGAACATTCCATGTTCGGCCGATTCATGCCCACTGAGGGCAAGTTCTTCGAATACTTCAACCAGCATGCCGATTGCGCGGTGACCGCCGCCCGCGAGCTGGAAGTGCTGGTCAACGACCTGCCCAATGCCGAGGCCCACGCTCGCCGCGTGCAGGCCACGGAAAAGAAAGCCGACCGCATCACGCACGACACGATCGACCTGCTGCACAAGACCTTCATCACGCCGCTGGACCGCGATGAGATCCACAAGCTCATCACCACCATGGACGACATCCTCGACCTGATGGAAGACGTGGCTGAAACCATCTCGCTGTACGACGTGACCAGCCTGACCGATGAGGCGCGCAAGCTGGCCTCCATCTGCGTGCAGTGTTGCGACCAGGTCAAGATCGCGGTCGGCCTGCTCGAGGACATGAGCAATGCCGGCGCCATCCTGAAGACCGCGCAGCAGATCGACCAGCTCGAGTCCGAGGCTGATCGCGTGATGCGCGCCGCCATGTCCAAGCTGTTCCGCGACGAAACGGACGTCAAGCGCCTGATCAAGCTGAAGGCGATCTACGAACAGCTCGAAACCATTACCGACAAGTGCGAGGACGTCGCCAACATTCTCGAAGGCATCGTCCTGGAAAACGCCTGAGGCACAAATCGGCATGCAAACAATACAAATGAGCCTGTGGGTCATTGGCCTGCTGGTGGCTCTCGCCCTGCTGTTCGATTTCATGAACGGCTTTCACGATGCCGCCAACTCGATTGCCACGGTGGTGTCGACGGGCGTGCTCAAGCCGCACCACGCGGTGGCCATGGCGGCCATGTGCAATGTGGTGGCGATTTTCATCTTCCATCTGAAGGTGGCGGCAACCGTCGGCACTGGCACGATCGACGTCAACATCGTCGATCACTACGTGATCTTCGGTGCCCTGATGGGTGCCATTGCCTGGAACCTGATCACCTGGTACTACGGCATTCCCTCGTCGTCCTCGCACGCGCTGATCGGTGGCTTGGTTGGGGCTGCGGTGGCCAAGAGCGGCACCAGCGCACTGGTGGGCGGCGGTCTTCTCAAGACCGTGGCTTTTATCGTCATTTCGCCGCTGCTGGGCTTCCTGCTTGGCTCGCTGATGATGGTGATCGTGGCCTGGACATTCTTCCGTACGCCGCCGTCGCGGGTCGATCGCTGGTTCCGCAGGCTGCAACTGGTCTCGGCATCGCTGTACAGCCTGGGCCATGGCGGCAATGACGCGCAGAAGACCATCGGCATCATCTGGATGTTGCTGATCGCCAGCGGCCACGTGGCGCAGGGCGGTGCGGAGCCGCCGATCTGGGTCATCGTTTCCTGCTACGTGGCGATCGGCATGGGTACCATGTTTGGCGGCTGGCGCATCGTGCGCACCATGGGCCAGAAGATCACCAAGCTCAAGCCGGTAGGCGGCTTTTGCGCGGAGACGGGCGGCGCGATCACGCTGTTCATTGCTTCGGCGCTGGGCGTGCCGGTGTCGACCACCCATACCATCACCGGCGCCATTGTCGGCGTGGGCTCGGTGCAGAAGATGTCGGCGGTGCGCTGGGGCGTGGCCGGCAATATCGTCTGGGCCTGGGTGCTGACGATTCCCGCATCCGCCTTCATGGCCGCCATCGCATGGTGGATTGGCCGGCAGATCCTCTAAGCCTCCGGGTCATCGGATTCTCGCTCGACAAGCAAACAAAAAGCCAGGCGCTATGCCTGGCTTTTTGTTTGTCGGGAATGCCGGAGCCGATGGCTATTGCGATGGCTATCGATTGGCGAACGCGGCAATCGGATCGTCATCCACGGGGGCCGGGGGCGCAACGGAAGGCGGCGGTGCTGCTGGTGCGGCCGGGGGCGCGACCGATGCCGGCGCCTGGTTGATTCCCGATGCAACCCGCCGCGCGCCGTTGTACCGGGAGGCCCAGTACGACTTGGTCATGTCCTCGAGCCGTACCGTGCCGCCGGTGGAGGGGGCGTGGACAAAGCGATTCTGCCCGACATAGATGCCGACATGCGAATTGGCCCGGCCGGTGGTATTGAAGAAAACCAGGTCGCCCGAGGCCACCTGGCTGCGCTCCAGCGAGACGCCGCGGTCGCCCATGGCTTCGGTGGTGCGTGGCAGGTTGACGTTGGCGGCGCGCAGCACCACATAGCGGACCAGGCCGCTGCAGTCGAAGCCCGAGTCAGGCGTATTGCCGCCGTAGCGATAGGGCGTGCCAACCAGCGACATCGCCTGGATGGAGACTTCTTCCAGCCCGGCGCTGGGATCCACCATGGGGGTGCCTGCCGGCCGCGGCTGGGCGCTATAGCGCCCAGGCGGCGTCGAAGCGCAGGCGGCGAGCAGCAATGCCGCCGCGCAAAGCAGGGGCAGGCGGGCAGTGTGGAAGGCGTGGGTCAGGCTGGGCACACGTCTTCCGGCAGGGGCTATCTGGCGCAGAGGCATCCTTCTTGGTCCGATCCCGGGCCAGGAGCCGTGGCGTGAGGGGTGCAGCGCGGCGAGGGTGCCTCCCCTGGCGCCTTACCAGCGCAATTGCGCGTTGTAGGTGCCCGTACTCACGTTGACCGACTTGGCCTGTCCCTTATAAGTCGCTTCGATATTGTAGCTGCCTTGCGGGGCCTTGATCAGGCACTTGGGCCCGGAAGCGGTAAAGCTGGCCACTTCGTGGCCTTCGCGCGTCATCTTGACGGCCACGTCGGCGAGGAATTCGCCGCGCTCACCCTGGGTGAACAGCAGGCCCATGTTGAAGTTCTTTTGCTGCGCGGCCAGTTGCTGTTGTTCGTCCGCGGCAATGCCGCCGCAGACGTAGCTGACGGGTCCCATGGTGCGGATTACCATTTCGTCAGCGGCGAGCGCGGGACCCGCAAGCAACGCGGCCGCGGCAATTGCGACGCTGCTGGCCAGCGCGAGCCGCAGCGGTGTGTGGTGCAGGTGGTTGTCCATCAATGTCTCCATCGATCCAACAAGCCGGGAGGGGCAAAAAAAAGCGCCCGCCAAGCGCCGGCACGCGAGATGCCGAAATGGCGGGCGCTCCGGATGCTTTGATGCTAGGCCACGCCGGCAGGCAAATCTGCCGGTCGTGGTCCTACAAGGCATCCGATGGTGCCAGAGGTTGCGAGAGCTTAGTCTTCAGCGATGATGCGCCCCCGCCCCTTAGAGGACATCCGCGGCATGGTCGGCCAGGCGCGAGCGTTCACCGCGCGCCAGCGTCACATGGCCACTGTGGCTCCAGCCCTTGAACCGGTCGACCACGTAGGTAAGGCCGGACGATCCTTCGGTCAGGTAAGGCGTGTCGATCTGCGCAATGTTGCCCAGGCAGATGATCTTGGTGCCGGGGCCGGCACGCGTTACCAGCGTCTTCATCTGCTTGGGCGTCAGGTTCTGGGCCTCGTCGATGATGACGAACTTGTTGACGAAAGTACGTCCGCGCATGAAGTTCATGCTCTTGACCTTGATGCGCGAGCGGATCAGTTCCTGGGTGGCCGCGCGACCCCACTCGCCGGCGCTGTCGTCGCTCTTTTGCAGCACTTCCAGGTTGTCGTCGAAGGCGCCCATCCAGGGCTGCATCTTTTCTTCCTCGGTGCCCGGCAGGAAGCCGATATCCTCGCCGACCGGCACGGTGGCGCGGGTGACGATGATCTCGTTGTAGAGCTTTTGGTCGAGCACCTGCTCCAGGCCCGCGGCAAGCGCCAGCAGGGTCTTGCCGGTACCAGCCTGGCCCAGCAGGGTGACGAAGTCGATCTCCGGATGCATCAGAAGGTTGAGCGCGAAGTTCTGCTCGCGGTTGCGGGCGGTCACGCTCCACACATTGTTCTTGTGGTGCGTGTAGTCCTTGAGCGTTTGCAGCAGCGCGGTCTTGCCGTTGATCTCCTTGACCTGGGCGTACAGCGGCAGGCTGCCGTCGCTGGGTTCCAGGAAGACAAACTGGTTGACCAGGAAAGAAGGCACCAGCGGGCCTGTCAGGCGATAGAACATCGCGCCGGACTTCGGGTCCTGCCAGCTTTCCACCCCCTTGCCATGCTTGGCCCAGAAGTCGTTGGGCAGCAGCATCACGCCCGAGTACAGCAGGTCCTTGTCCTCGAGGACCTGGTCGTTGAAGTAATCCTCGGCGGGCAGGCCGAGCGCGCGCGCCTTGATGCGCATGTTGATGTCTTTCGACACCAGCACGACCTGGCGCTCCGGGAACTGCTGCTGCAGGGCGCTGACCACGCCCAGGATCTGGTTGTCCGCCTTGCCCTGCGGCAGGCCGTCGGGCAGCTTGATCTCATTGAGCTTGGTTTGCAGGAACAGCTTGCCCTGCGCGTCGCGGTTGCCCAGCTTGGCGAGCGGCAAGCCGTCGTCGAGCACGCCGTCGGTGCCGCCCACCAGCGCATCGAGGGTGCGGCTGACGGTGCGGGCGTTGCGCGCGACTTCGCTCATGCCCTTCTTGTGGTTGTCCAGCTCCTCGAGCGTCATCATCGGCAGATAGACGTCGTGCTCTTCGAAGCGGAACAGAGAGGACGGGTCGTGCATCAACACATTGGTGTCCAACACGAACAGCTTGCTGGGGCCGGTGTGTTTCTGCATGCGACGGTTGGTCGTGCCGGGGGCCTTGGCGGGAGCCTTGGGCACGGCGGCCAGCGACGGCACGGACTTCAGCGCGGACGGCGGCGCATCCTTGGTGCGCGCTCGCGTCGAACCGCTGGCGCGGGCCACCACGGCCGGCGCATTTTCCGCTTTGCTAGTTCCGGTTTCCAGCAAGGCCACACGCTCCAGCGCCGGCACAGGTTTCTTACCCTGCGACGCTGATTTGGCCTTAGTCAGCTTGGTCACCGGGGCGAATTCGCTCGGGTCAAGCAATTGGGCAGGCTTGGCGGGCATGGTCGGCAGCGGCATGCTAGGCTTTCCTTTCAGGGGGAGAAGACGGCTGGAAAACGGCGCAGGACACTGGCGCGGCCGCATGGCGCCGCGTACTTGGGGAGCGTGTCCTGTGCGTACAAAACACACAAACAAAAAAGCCGCCAACCTGGGTAGCAGGTTTGGCGGCTTTTTTTCGGACCGGAGACACGGCAGGTCCGCTACCGGCCTGTGGCAGGGTGCGCCTGGGCCGGGACGATGAAGCAGCGTGGCATCCGGATCTTGAACTCATTAAAGGTCAATGTATCCGAAGGTTTTCTCTTTTGCAATCGCTTGCCGAGAGGACTTTTGAAGGTGTTGCTGCGCCGCATTAATGCGCCAGGCTGAATCGCCGTGGATCAAGCCCCGGATCAGAGTCCGCGCACGATTTCCAGCACCTCGTCGACGTGGTTGGGCACCTTGATGCCGCGCAGCGCATGGCGCAGGATGCCCTTGCCGTCGATGATGAAGGTGCTGCGCTCGATGCCGCGCACTTCCTTGCCATACATTTTCTTCATCTTGATGACATCGAACAGATGGCACACGGCTTCATCGCCATCGGAGATCAACTCGAAGGGCAGTTCCAGCTTGGCCTTGAAGTTCTCGTGTGACTTCAGGCTGTCGCGCGAGATGCCGAAGACCACCGTGCCTGCCTTGACGAAATCGTCATGCTGGTCGCGGAAGTTCATGGCTTCGGTGGTGCAGCCCGGGGTGTTGTCCTTGGGATAGAAATACAGGACGACGGTCTTGCCACGCTGGGCGGCAAGGCTGAACGTGCCGCCGGTGGCGGGCGCGCTGAAATCGGGTACGGGCTGGCTGAGACTGGCTGTTGTCATTCTTATGGCTCCTGGGAGGGACAGGAAGGGGGCGGCTGCGTGAGTGCGGCCACCATGGTGGCGGCAGATGGGGGCGGGGTGGCTAACTTCAAGCGTGGCGTGTGCCTAACTTGAGAGAACCGGCCTCCCGGGCCGCCGGGCGGGCTCAGGCAGGTTCCTCCAGCAGCAGGATGG
Source organism: Cupriavidus sp. GW822-FHT03E04 (assembly GCF_058801495.1). NCBI lineage: Bacteria > Pseudomonadati > Pseudomonadota > Betaproteobacteria > Burkholderiales > Burkholderiaceae > Cupriavidus > Cupriavidus sp. GW822-FHT03E04. The sequence goes on along the minus strand of NZ_JBXANI010000001.1, from coordinate 471,099 downwards.
CCGCCACTTTGCGGCCTTCAGCCATCAGGATGTTGTATGTGCGGCAGGCGGCCTGCAGATCCATGGCGTCCACCCCGACATGCAGGCGCGCCAGTGAGGCGGTCAGCCGGGGATGCGGGAAGCGCAGGCGGCTACCGGTGCCCAGCAGCACCACCTCGGGCGAGTGCGCCAGCAGGCCCTCGAAGTGCGCGGGTTCCAGGTCTTCGAAGCGTTGCACCGGCCAGGGCCGGATCTCGCCTTCGGGCATGACCAGCACGGATTGGGTGTGGCGCACCATATTGATTTCGATATAGCCCGGGCCGTACGACGTTACCGTATTGAGGGCATTGGGCTGGTCAGCGTGGAGTTTCAAGGGCGAACCTTATCTGGCGCTGCCCTTCGCGGCGCGCGCGGCGACTCGGCCGGGGCAGCGCAGGGCGGGTTGAGAGCATTTTGGGGCAGGCGGGCCGGGCGGCTTTGCCGCGGCCCCGTGGTACCGGCGGCGCACGCTGCAATGCAAGAATCCCTGCCGAAGTCTGTCATAATCCGATAAATTATAGCTTTTGCCTCCCTGCCTGCCACGTTTTGCGTTGCAACGCAGCGCACAGGCTACCCGGGCCGCTCCATTTCCACCCAGATTCCCTAGATAGCCGCCGCTACCCGGTGGCGCTTGCCTCCTGCCAACATCGCCGTGAAACCGATCCAGAAATCCAACAAGCTCAACAATGTTTGCTATGACATCCGCGGCCCGGTGCTGGAGAAGGCCAAGCAGATGGAAGAGGAAGGCCACAAGATCATCAAGCTGAACATCGGCAACCTGGCCGTCTTCGGCTTCGATGCGCCGGAAGAGATCCAGCAGGACATGATGCGCAACCTGCCCAATTCGGCTGGCTACTCGGACTCCAAGGGCATCTTCGCCGCGCGCAAGGCGATCATGCACTACACGCAGCAGAAGAATATCGAGGGTGTGGGGCTGGACGACATCTACGTTGGCAACGGTGCCTCCGAGTTGATCGTGATGTCCATGAATGCGCTGCTCAACAGCGGCGACGAAGTGCTGGTCCCGGCGCCGGACTACCCGCTGTGGACCGCGGCGGTGAGCCTGTCGGGCGGCACCCCGGTGCACTATGTGTGCGACGAGGCCAATGAGTGGATGCCCGACCTGGACGATATCCGCGCCAAGATCACGCCGAATACCAAGGCCATCGTCGTCATCAACCCGAACAACCCCACCGGTGCGTTGTATTCGGACGAGTTGCTCAAGTCCATCGTGACGATCGCGCGCGAACACGGCCTGATCATCTTTGCTGACGAGATCTACGACAAGGTGCTGTACGACGGCCATAGCCACACGTCCATCGCCGCGTTGTCGACCGATGTGCTGACCGTGACCTTCAACGGCCTGTCCAAGAACTACCGCTCGTGCGGCTACCGCGCCGGCTGGATGGTGGTGTCGGGCGACAAGCGGCCCGCGCTGGACTATATCGAGGGGCTGAACATGCTGTCCTCGATGCGCCTGTGCGCCAACGTGCCGGCCCAGTGGGCCATCCAGACCGCGCTGGGCGGCTACCAGAGCATCAACGACCTGGTGGGCGAAGGCGGGCGCCTGCGCCGCCAGCGCGATCTTGCCCATGAGCTGATCACGCAGATCCCGGGTGTCACCTGCGTCAAGCCCAAGGCCGCGCTGTACCTGTTCCCCAAGCTCGACCTGTCGATGTACCCGATCCAGGACGACCAGGAGTTCATTTATGAGCTGCTGCAGGAGTCCAAGGTGCTGCTGGTGCAGGGCACTGGCTTCAACTGGGGCAAGCCCGACCATTTCCGTATCGTGTTCCTGCCCCACGAGGAAGACCTGCGCGAGGCCATCAGCCGCGTCGGGCGCTTCCTCGAGACCTACCGCAAACGCCACGGCCGCGCGGCCTGAACCGGCACGCTTGCGGCGCAATCCATTTTTCAGCAACTCAGAGTCAGATCGTCCATGAATCCCATCAAAGTAGGCCTGCTTGGCATCGGAACCGTCGGTAGCGGCACGTTCAATGTGCTGCAACGTAACCAGGAAGAAATCCGCCGCCGCGCCGGGCGCGGCATCGAGATTGCCATGGTGGCCGACCTCAACACCGAGCGCGCCCGCGAGCTGACCGGTGGGCAGGTCGAGGTGGTGGCCGACGCCAACGAGGTCGTCACCCGCCCCGAGATCGACATCGTGATCGAGCTGATCGGCGGCTATGGCATCGCCCGCGAGCTGGTGCTCAAGGCCATCGAGAACGGCAAGCACGTGGTCACCGCCAACAAGGCGCTGCTGGCCGTGCATGGCAACGAGATCTTCGAAGCCGCGCGCAAGAAGGGTGTGATCGTCGCCTTCGAAGCCGCGGTAGCCGGCGGCATCCCCATCATCAAGGCGCTGCGCGAAGGCCTCACCGCCAACCGCATCGAGTGGATCGCCGGCATCATCAACGGCACCACCAACTTCATCTTGTCGGAAATGCGCGACAAGGGCCTGGACTTCGACACCGTGCTCAAGCAAGCGCAAGCGCTGGGCTATGCCGAGGCCGATCCCACCTTCGACATCGAAGGCATCGACGCCGCGCACAAGATCACGTTGATGAGCTCGATCGCCTTCGGCATGCCGGTGCAGTTCGACAAGGCCTACGTGGAAGGCATCACCAAGCTGTCGGCCGTGGATATCCGCTACGCGGAAGAGCTGGGCTACCGCATCAAGCTGCTGGGCCTGACGCGCCGTCGCGAAAACGGCATCGAGCTGCGCGTGCACCCGACGCTGGTGCCGGCCAAGCGCCTGATCGCCAACGTGGAAGGCGCCATGAACGCCGTGCTGGTGCAAGGTGATGCCGTGGGCGCCACGCTGTACTACGGCAAGGGCGCTGGCGCCGAGCCGACCGCTTCGGCCGTGATCGCCGACCTGGTCGACGTGACCCGCCTGCACACTGCCGACCCCGAGCACCGCGTGCCGCACCTGGCTTTCCAGCCGGACGAACTGTCCAGCGTGCCGGTGCTGCCGATCGAGGAAGTCACCAGCTCGTACTACCTGCGCATGCGCGTGGCGGACGAGACCGGCGTGCTGGCCGACATCACCCGCATCCTGGCTGACGCCGGCATCTCCATCGATGCCATGCTGCAGAAGGAGTCGCGTGAAGGCGAGCCGCAGACCGACATCATCATGCTCTCGCACCTCACCCTCGAGAAGCAGGTCAACGCCGCCATCGCCAAGATCGAGGCGCTGCCGACCGTGCTGTCGGCCGTCACGCGCCTGCGCATGGAAGAACTGAACTGAACGCACCGATGAAATACCAGTCGACGCGCGGCCATGAGATGCCGCAAACCTTCTCCGAGATCCTGCTGGGCGGCCTGGCGCCGGACGGTGGCCTGTACCTGCCCCGGGAGTACCCGCAGGTCACGGCCGACGAGCTGGAAGCCTGGCGCAAGCTGTCGTACGCCGATCTCGCCTTTGAAGTCCTGTCCCGCTTCTGCGACGACATCCCGGCCGAGGACCTGCGCGCCCTGACGCGCAAGACCTACACCGCCGAGGTGTACTGCAACGCCCGCCCCGGCGACAACACCGCCGACATCACCCCGCTGCGCACGCTGGGCGAAGAGGGCGGCACGCAGCTGCAGCTGCTGGGCCTGTCCAATGGCCCCACGCTGGCCTTCAAGGACATGGCCATGCAACTGCTCGGCAACCTGTTCGAGTACGCGCTCGCGCGTGCCGGACAGGAGCTGAACATCCTGGGTGCTACCTCCGGCGATACCGGCAGCGCTGCGGAATACGCCATGCGCGGCAAGCGCGGCATCCGTGTCTTCATGCTAAGCCCGCACCGCAAGATGAGCGCGTTCCAGACCGCGCAGATGTTCAGCCTGCAGGACCCGAACATCTTCAACCTGGCGGTGGAAGGGGTGTTCGACGACTGCCAGGACATTGTCAAGGCGGTCTCCAACGACCTCGGCTACAAGGCTCGCCAGAAGATCGGCACGGTCAACTCGATCAACTGGGCACGCGTGGTGGCCCAGGTGGTGTACTACTTCAAGGGCTGGCTGCTGGCTACCGACGGCCCGGGCCAGAAGGTCTCGTTCTGCGTGCCGTCGGGCAATTTCGGCAACGTCTGCGCCGGCCATATCGCGCGCATGATGGGCCTGCCGATCGACAAGCTGGTGGTTGCCACCAACGAGAACGACGTGCTCGACGAGTTCTTCCGCACCGGTACTTACCGCGTGCGCAAGTCGGCCGAGACGTATCACACCTCCAGTCCGAGCATGGACATCTCGAAGGCGTCGAACTTCGAGCGTTTTGTCTTCGACCTGCTGGGCCGCGATGGCGACAAGCTGGCCAAGATGTTCCGCGAAGACGTCGACACCAAGGGTGGCTTCGACCTGTCCGGCACACCGGAATTCGAGCGCATCCGCGCCTTCGGCTTTGTCTCGGGCCGCAGCACGCATGAAGATCGCCTCGCCACCATCCGCGACCTGTCCGAGCGCTACGGCATCACCATCGACACCCACACCGCCGATGGCATCAAGGTCGCGCGCGAGCATCTCACGCCCGGTGTGCCGATGCTGGTGCTGGAGACCGCGCTGCCGGCCAAGTTCGCCGACACCATCCGCGAGGCGCTTGGCCATGAGCCGGAGCGTCCGGCAGCCTTTGAAGGCATCGAAAACCTGCCGCAGCGCTTCGAGGTGATGCCGGCGGATGCCGACCGCATCAAGGCCTACATCGCCGGCCACACCGGCCTGTAAGCCCCGGGCGCTGCCGGCGGTGTTCCTGCCGGCAGCGCGCCAACTCGCTACAATCAGACTTGCCGAGCAGAAATCGCACGGCCCTCGCATTGCTCCGGATGTATCGGGGGCGGTACGCGGGCCGTTTCCCATGGGCGCTGAATGGCCATGGGTTTGCGGTCTGACACTGCCTACGCTGCTTACGCTGACTACGCTGTCTCACTTACCCGTTTTCCTCATGACCGAAGCCGCCGCGCCCGCCCGCCCCCCCATGTTGACCATGGCCCAGGCCCTCGAAGCCTTGCTGGCCGGCGCCCGCCCGCTTGCCGAGGCAGAGCACATCGCCACGCTCGACGCCAATGGCCGCGTGCTGGCCGCGCCGGTGTCGAGCACGCTGGACGTGCCGCCGGCTGACAACACCTCGATGGATGGCTACGCGGTGCGCAGCGCCGACCTGGCGGCGCCAGGCTCGCGCCTGCGCGTGGCCCAGCGCATCCCCGCCGGCCATGTCGGCACGGCACTGGCGGCTGGCACGGCGGCGCGCATCTTTACCGGTGGGCTGATTCCGCCGGGGGCCGACGCGGTGGTCATGCAGGAGCAGTGCGTGGCGCAGGGTGAGGATGTGATCGTCAATCACACGCCGCAGCCGGGCGAGTGGATCCGCCGGGCCGGCGAGGACATCCGCGCCGGCAGCGTGATCCTGCCGGCCGGCACGCGCCTGACGCCGCAGGCGCTGGGCCTGGCGGCCTCGGTGGGGCAGGCGTCGCTGGACGTGGTGCGGCGCGTCAAGGTGGCCGTGTTCTTTACCGGCGACGAGCTCGCCATGCCGGGCGAGCCGCTCAAGCCGGGCGCCATCTACAACTCCAACCGATTCACGCTGCGCGGGCTGCTGGAAAACCTCGGCTGCGAGGTCAGCGATTTCGGCATCGTGCCTGACACCCTGGCCGCGACGCGCGACACCTTGCGCCGGGCGGCCGAGGGGCATGACCTGATCATCACCTCGGGCGGCGTCTCGGTGGGCGAGGAAGACCATATCAAGCCGGCGGTCGAGGCCGAAGGCCGGCTCAACCTGTGGCAGATCGCTATCAAGCCGGGCAAGCCGCTGGCTTTCGGCGAGGTGGCGCGCACTGGGCAGGCGCCGGTATTTTTCCTGGGGCTGCCGGGCAATCCGGTCTCGAGCTTCGTCACCTTCCTGCTGTTTGTGCGGCCTTTCATCCTGCGGCTGCAAGGCGTGCAGGACGTGATGCCGCGCCGGCTGCCGCTACGTGCCGATTTCGACCTGCCCAAGGGCGACCGCCGCAACGAGTTCCTGCGCGTGCGCCTCAACCAGGCCGGCGGGCTCGACTTGTTCCCCAACCAGAGCTCGGGTGTGCTCACTTCCACGGTGTGGGGCGAGGGCCTGGTCGACAACCCGCCCAATCAGCCGATCGCGCGGGGCGATACCGTGCAGTACATCGGTTTCGACGGCCTGCTGGCATAAGGAGCGAGACCGCCATGAACATCGAACTCCGTTTTTTTGCCAGCGTGCGCGAGCAGCTGGGCCTGGGGCAGGAGCGTGTCGCGGTGCCGGCCGAGGTGGCTACCGTGGCGGACCTGCGCCATTGGCTTGGAGCCCGCGGCGGCGCGTGGGCCGAGGTGTTGGCCGAGGGCCGTGCCTTGCGCATGGCCGTGGACCACGAGGTGGCCAGTGCGGACAGCGTGTTGGCCGAGGGCTGCGAAGTGGCGTTTTTTCCGCCCGTGACCGGAGGCTGAAATGAGCGTCAGAGTACAGCGCGAGGATTTCGACCTGGGCGCCGAGGTGACGGCACTGCGCCGCGAGCAGCCAGGCGTGGGCGCGGTGGCCAGTTTTGTTGGCACGGTGCGCGACATGAACGACGGCAGCGCGGTCAGCGCGATGGAGCTGGAGCATTATCCCGGCATGACCGAAAAGGCGCTGGCCCGGATCGAAGCGGTGGCGCGGGAGCGCTGGGCGCTGCTTGGCGTCACCATTGTGCATCGCGTTGGCCCCTTGCTGCCGCTGGACCAGATCGTGCTGGTGGCGGTAGCCTCCGCTCATCGCGGCAATGCCTTTGCCGCCTGCGAATTCATCATGGATTACCTCAAGTCCGAGGCGCCGTTCTGGAAGAAGGAGCAGACGCCGGAGGGTGCGCGCTGGGTCGACGCACGCGTGACCGACGCGTCCGCGCTGGCGCGCTGGGGCATTCGCTCGCTCAATGCCAGCGGCGAAGGCGAGGCGGAGCCGGCGGAACCCTTGGGTCTCAAGCGCTGATGGGCGCGCTCGGTTTTGTGGCGGTCGGGGTCGGGGCCGCGGTGGGAGCTTGGCTGCGCTGGGCGTTCTCCGTGCTGTGGAATGCCGCCAACCCGGCATTGCCCTATGGAACGCTGGCGGCCAACCTGGTCGGCGGCTACCTGATCGGGCTGGCAGTGGGATTCTTCGGTGCGCATGTGGAGTTGTCACCCGAATGGCGCTTGCTGGCGGTGACCGGCTTCCTGGGCGGCCTGACCACGTTTTCCACGTTCTCCAGCGAGGTCGTGGGCAACCTGATGGCGGGCGATTATGGCTGGGCGGCGGTGCACCTGCTGGCGCACCTTGGCGGCTCGCTGCTGCTGACCGTACTGGGCCTGTGGACCTACCGGCTGCTGGCCTGAGCGCCCGTAGAAGCCAATGAGCCTGAGGACTCCAATGAATCCAATGACTCTAATGAATCCAGCCACCCAAGCATCTCCACCAGTGCGGCGTTGAAGGCGGCTGGCCGTTCCATGTGCGGGGCATGGCCGGTGCCGTCGATGGTGACAAGCCGGGCAGCCGGCTGCAGTGCCAGCGTGGCCTGTCCCACTGCCGGCGCGTAGAGGCGGCTGCGCTCCCCAACCAGATGGAACAAAGGCAGGCGAGCCTGGCGCAACGCCGGGCGGTAGTCCTGGCGGGCCATGTCTTCCCACAGCGCGGCAAGCGCATCCGGCGCGCACTGGCGCATGATGCCGGTGATCCGGTCCGTCTCGTGCGCATCGGGTTTGCTGCCGGCAGCCCATAAGCCGGCGCGCACTGAATCGATCAGGCGCGGCCAGTCCCGGCGCACGTCCGCGGCCATGTGGGCCGCCTGCGCGGTGTCGTAGTTCGGATGCAGGCCATGCGGCCAGTCCGCCGCGCTGGCCAGCCGCGGTGTCATGTCGATGGCGCCGATTGCCGCCAGGGGCAGGACGGGGTCCCCGCGCATCAATTCCCAGGCCACCATGGCGCCCATCGACCACCCAATCACCACCACGTCCCGCAATCCCAGGTACCCGATCAACCCGGCAGCATCGGCGGCAAGCTGCGCAAGGCTGGTTTGTCCGGCGTGCGGCAGTGCAGCAGACAAGCCATGCCCGGCATGGTCCGGGGCGATCACACGATAGCCATCACGCGCCAGCGCGCGCTGGCCGCCGAACGCCTCGCCGGATAGCGACCAGCCGTGCAGCAACAGCAGTGCCCGGCCATCGCCGGCCTCCCGCCAGCCGGGCCGCGAACCGGAAGCAGGGTGGCTATCGAAGGCGGGGGAGGGCTCGGCGTTAGTCATCGCGTGCGAAGCATCCAATGGCGAACTTGCAGTCTGGGCATCTGGCCCGGCCACGTGCGTGGCCAAAGCTCCGGGTAAGCCATGTATTGACATACGGATCGCTAACTTTATATCATGAAACATGAATCAGTTATCATGTTTTGAGAGTCGCCGGAGGAGGCAGTTTTCGCGGTGCAATACCGCTGACTGACTGCCGTTTTCCGGTCTGACGAGCCACTGCGGAGCCCCGATGTCCCTTACCGAATCCGGCGTAAGCCAGCCCAAGACCGCGCGCGGCCAGAAGACCCGCGAAGCGCTGCTGCGCGCCGCCGAGAAAGTGTTCGGCGAGAAGGGCTACTACGTGGCTTCGATCTCCGAGATCACGCAGGAGGCAGAGGTGGCCATGGGCACCTTTTATCTCTATTTCAAGGACAAGGAAGACATCTTCCGCGCGCTGGTGCAGCACATGCTGGAACTGGTGCGGGCCCACTTGCGCAAGCACGTGGGGCCGGCGCAGACGCAGATCGAGGCCGAGCGGCTCGGGCTCAAGGCTTTCCTGTCCTTTGTGTCGCGCCACAAGAATCTGTACCGCATCGTGCTCGATTCCTACTCGGTTGACGAGACCATCTACAGCAGTTACTTCCAGGTGTTCGCCGACGTCTACAGCCGGCGCCTGGGCAAGGCCGAGGAGCAGGGTGAGATCTCGCCGGGCGACGCTGAAGTGCGGGCGTGGTGCCTGATCGGCATCAGCAATTTCCTAGGCATGCGTTATGCACTGTGGAAACGGCCGGCGTCGATGGACAAGGTGGTCGATACGGCCTTCGACATGATTTCGCACGGGCTGGCGGCGCGATGAGCGCGTTGGTGCTGGTCGAACGTGTTGGCGGCACGGCCGTGCTTCGGCTCAATCGCGCCGAGCGGCACAACAGCCTGGTGCCGGAACTGCTCGAAGCGCTGCTGGCCGCGCTGGAGCGCATGGAGGCGGACCCGGAGGTGCGCGCCGTGGTGCTGAGCCATGCGGGGCGCTCTTTTTCCACGGGCGGCGATGTCGGTGCTTTTGCCGCCTTTGTGCCGCAAAGCGCGGAGTTGGCGCAGTATGCGCAGCGTCTGCTCGGCCTGCTCAACGCAGCCATCCTGCGCCTGGCGGCGCTGCGCCGCCCGGTGATCGCGGCGGTGGAGGGCTGGCTGACGGGAGGCTCACTGGGATTGGTGCTGGCCTGCGACATGACGGTGCTGGGCGAGGGCACGCGCATTGCGCCTTACTACACCGTGGTGGGATTCAGCCCGGACGGTGGCTGGACGGCGATGCTGCCGCAACTGATCGGCGCCGCGCGCGCGCGGGCGATCCAGCTTGAGAACACCACGCTGACGGCCAGCCAGGCCGTGGCACTGGGCCTGGCGACGCATCTCGCGCCGGCCCGCGAGGCCGAGGCGATGGCGTTGTCCCTGGCGGCCGGCCTGAAGGACAAGGTACCGGGCAGCGTGGCGCATACGCGCGCGCTGCTGCGCTGGGATGCCGATGTGCTGGCCGCCGGGTTGGAGCGCGAGCGCGTGGCGTTCGTGGCGCAGGTGACGAGCGCCGAGGCTGCGGCAGGCATGCGCCGCTTCCTTGGCGATGGCTGCACAGGCTAAGGCAGCAAACGGAAAGGCAGGACGGCAGGAAAGAGCACAGACACGAGCACAGACACGAGCGCAGGAACGAGCACAGGAAAGCGAAGCAGCAACAAGCAGGCAGGATCTGCACTTGCAACGACAAGCGACACCCTCAGAGGAGACAAGAATGCAATTCAAGCACCAAGCCGCTGGCGCCATCGCACTGGCCAGCCTGCTGGCCGCCGGCGGCGCCCTTGCCAAGGACATCCGCATCGCCCACGTCTACGACAAGACCGGGGCGCTCGAGGCCTACGCCAAGCAGACCCAGACCGGGCTGATGATGGGGCTGGATTACGCCACCAACGGCACCATGATGGTCAATGGCAACAAGCTGGTGGTGATAGAGAAGGACACCCAGGGCAAGCCCGACGTGGCCAAGGCCCAGCTTGCCGCGGCGTATAGCGATGATCGGGCGGATATCGCCGTGGGGCCGACGTCCTCCGGCACGGCGCTGGCGATGCTGCCGGTGGCCGAGGAGTACAAGAAGATCCTGCTGGTCGAGCCCGCCGTGGCGGATTCCATCACCGGCGAGAAGTGGAACCGCTACATCTTCCGCACTGGCCGCAATTCGTCGCAGGATGCCATCTCCAACGCCGTGGCGCTGGACAAGCCCGGCGTGCAGATCGCCACCCTGGCGCAGGACTACGCCTTTGGCCGTGACGGCGTGAAGGCCTTCAAGGGCGCGCTCAAGAACGCCAAGATCGTGCACGAGGAATACCTGCCGACCAACACGACGGACTTTACCGCTGGGGCGCAGCGCTTGTTTGATTCGCTCAAGGACAAGCCGGGCCGCAAGATCATCTTCATCATCTGGGCGGGCGCCGGCAACCCGTTCAAGATTGCCGACCTCGATCCCAAGCGCTACGGCATCGAAATCGCCACCGGCGGCAATATCCTGCCCGCCATGAGCAACTACAAGAACTTCCCCGGCATGGAAGGCGCGACGTATTACTACTTCGGCATTCCCAAGAACAAGGCCAACGAGTGGCTGGTGTCCAACCACTACACCAAGTTCAAGTCGCCGCCCGATTTCTTCACCGCCGGCGGCATGACGGCTGGCATCGCGCTGGTCGAGGCGCTCAAGAAGACCAATGGCGACACCAACACCGAGAAGCTGATCGGCGCGATGGAGGGCATGTCGTTCGAGACGCCCAAGGGCAAGATGACCTTCCGCAAGGAAGACCACCAGGCGCTGCAGTCGATGTACCACTTCAAGATCAAGGTCGATCCCGCGTTCGCCTGGGGGGTGCCCGAGCTGGTCCGCGAGATCAAGCCGGAAGAAATGAACGTGCCGATCCGCAACAAGCGGTGATGACAGTGGGCGCCGCTTCCATCGATACAACGGCAGCGCTCTCGCGGGCGGTGGCGGGGCCGCCCGCGCTCGAGACGCGAGATCTCACCATCCGCTTTGGCGGCCACGTGGCGGTCAACGCGGTGTCCTGCGCGTTTCATCCCGGCGAGCTGACCTGCATCGTCGGCCCCAACGGGGCCGGCAAGACCACGTACTTCAACTTGATCTCGGGCCAGTTGCCGCCCAGCGCCGGGCAGATCCTGCTCGACGGCGAGGACGTGACGCGCCTGCCGGTGCCGCACAAGGCGCTGCGCGGCATTGGCCGCGCCTTCCAGCTGACCAGCCTGTTTCCCAATCTGTCGGTGTTCGAGAACGTGCGCCTGGCAGTGCAGTCGCGCCGGCGCATCGGGCTGGATCTGTGGAGCGTGTGGAGCGCAAACCGCGCGGTCCGCGAGCAGGCCGAGGACTGTCTCGAACGGGTGGCCCTGGCCGACAAGCGCCACCTGCCGGTGGCCTCTTTGCCGCACGGCGACCAGCGCAAGCTGGAGGTGGGCATCCTGCTGGCGCTGCAGCCGCGCATCTTCATGTTCGACGAGCCGACCGCCGGCATGAGCGTGGACGAGGTGCCGGTGATCCTCGGCCTGATCCAGGAGATCAAGCGCGACAAGAGCAAGACGGTGCTGCTGGTGGAGCACAAGATGGATGTGGTGCGCTCGCTGGCCGACCGCATCATCGTGCTGCATAACGGCAACCTGATGGCCGATGGTGATCCGGCCGAGGTGATCGCCTCGCCGATCGTGCAGCAGGCGTACCTGGGCATCGCTGCCGGCGACGAGAGCGCGCAGCAGGAGGGCAGTCATGGCTGAAGCACCGGCAGCACCCGCATTATCCCCAGCATCCGCAGCACCCATCCTGAGCCTGGATGGCGTGCAGACGCATATCGGGCCATATCACATCCTGCACGGCGTGAGCTTTGCCGTGCCGCGCGGCGGCGTGACCATGCTGCTGGGGCGCAACGGCGCGGGCAAGACCACCACGCTGCGCACCATCATGAGCCTGTGGCAGGCGAGCGAAGGGCGGATCGTGTTCGACGGGGCCGACATCACGCGCCGCGGCACGCCCGCCATCGCGCAGGCCGGCATCGCCTATGTGCCGGAGAACATGAGCGTGTTCTCCGAGCTGACGGTGGCCGAGAACATGCGGCTGGCCGCGCGCAGCGGCGCGATCGACGGGCAGCGGCTTGACTGGGTGTTCCGCATGTTCCCCGCGCTGAAGATCTTCTGGCACCAGCGCGCCGGCGTGCTGTCCGGCGGGCAGAAGCAGATGCTGTCGGTGGCGCGCGCCATCATCGAGCCGCGCAAGCTGCTGATCGTGGACGAGCCGACCAAGGGCCTGGCGCCGGCCATCATCCAGAACATGATCACGGTGTTCCGCGAGCTCAAGCAGACGGACGTATCGATCCTGCTGGTGGAGCAGAACTTCCACATGGCCAAGTCGGTGGGGGATACCGTTGCCGTGATGGATGACGGACGCGTGGTGCATACGGGAACGATGGCAGCGCTGGCGGGGGACGAAAGCCTGCAGCAGCGGCTGCTCGGATTGTCGCTGGCGGCGCACCAGTAGCGCGTATCAATAGTGGCCAGCAGGACAAGACAAATAACAAGACACATCACAAGATATCGTCAGGACCGAGACAATGGCGAGTACAAGCTCCTTACCCACCACCCCGGCGACACCGGCCGATCTGCCCAAGGTCCGGCTCGACTGGACCCCGCTGGCGCTGGCGCCGCTGCTGATGCTGCTGGCCTACCCCTTGATCGGCAGCGGTTCGACCTGGCTGACGCTGACCATCGCCGGCCTTGCCATGGGCATGATCGTGTTCGTGGTGTCGTCGGGCCTGACGCTGGTGTTTGGGCTGATGGACGTGCTCAACTTCGGGCACGGCGCGTTTATCGCGTTGGGAGCCTATGTGGCGGCATCCGTGCTACTGCCGCTGGGCGCCTGGGTCGAGGCAGACAGCCTGTGGCTTAACCTGGCGGTGTTTGGCCTGGCCATCCTGGCGGCGATGGCGGCGGCGGGCGCCATTGGCTTCCTGTTCGAGCGCATCGTGGTGCGCCCGGTCTACGGCCAGCACCTCAAGCAGATCCTGATCACCATGGGCGGCATGATCGTGGCCGAGCAGCTGATCAAGGCGATCTGGGGTGCTGAGACCATCGCGCTGCAGGTGCCCACCACCTTCCGCGGCGCGGTGCTGCTGGGCGACGCGGCCATCGAGAAGTACCGGCTCATCGCCGTGGTGCTCGGGCTGGTGATCTTTATCTCCATGGTGCTGGTGCTCAACCGCACGCGCATCGGCCTGCTGATCCGCGCCGGCGTGGAGAACCGCGAGATGGTGGAGTCGCTCGGCTACCGCATCCGGCTCTTGTTCATCGGCGTGTTCGTGGTGGGGGCGGGGCTGGCCGGCATGGGCGGCGTGCTTTGGGGGCTGTACCAGCAGAACATTACCGCGTCCATCGGGGCCCAGGTCAATGTGCTGATCTTTATCGTGATCATCATCGGCGGGCTCGGCTCCACCACCGGCTGCTTTGTCGGCGCCTTGCTGGTGGGCCTGATGGCCAACTACACCGGCTTCCTGTTTCCCAAGGTGGCGCTGTTCTCGAACATCCTGCTGATGGTGATGATCCTGCTGTGGCGTCCGCAGGGCCTTTACCCGGTAGCCAAGCGCTGAGCGCCTAGGAAAAAACCATGACCCGACTGCTTTCCGGCGACCTGCCACGAAGCCGCGTGCTGACCGTGATCCTGGTGGCCATGCTGCTGGCGCTGGCGTGCGCGCCTTTCCTGTTTCCTGGTGCGCGCGCGCTCAATATGGCGGCCAAGATCTGCATCTTCGTGGTGCTGGTGGCCAGCTACGACCTGTTGCTCGGCTATACCGGCATCGTCTCCTTTGCCCACACCATGTTTTTCGGCATTGGCGGCTATGGCGTGGCGATCGCCATGTCGCGGCTGGAGCCGGGGTGGGGCGCGCTGGCGCTCGGCACGTTGGGCGCGCTGCTGGTGTCGATGCTGCTGGCCTTCCTGATCGGGCTGTTCTCGCTGCGAGTCAGGGCGATCTTCTTTGCCATGATCACGCTGGCGGTAGCCACCGCCTTTGCCACGCTGGTGTCGCAGCTCTCCGAGTGGACCGGCGGCGAGGATGGCATCAGCTTCAAGGTGCCGGAGGTGTTCACGCCGGGCTTTTCGCTGGGCGACGCCGAGTGGCTTGGCGTGCCGCTCAACGGCAAGCTGTTTTCGTATTACTTCGTGTTTGCGAGCGCGCTGGTGTTGTTCCTGTTGCTGCTGCGCGTGGTGAACTCGCCGTTCGGCCGGGTGCTGCAGGCGATCCGCGAGAACGATTTCCGGGCCGAGGCCATTGGCTACCGCACCGTGGTGTACCGTACCGTGTCCACCGTGCTGTCGGCCGGGTTCGCCACGCTGGCCGGGGTGCTGATGGCGCTCTGGCTGCGCTACAACGGCCCGGACACCTCGTTGTCCTTCGAGATCATGGTCGATATCCTGCTGATCGTGGTGATCGGTGGCATGGGCACGCTGTACGGCGCGCTGATCGGCACCACGCTGTTCCTGGTGGCGCAGACCTACCTGCAGGACGTGATGAAGCTGGCGAGCGATGCCACCGCGGCGATCCCGCTGCTGTCGGGGCTGCTGCATCCGGACCGCTGGCTGCTGTGGCTCGGCTTGTTGTTTATCCTCAGCGTGTATTACTTCCCGCAAGGCATCGTCGGGCGGCTGCGCGGCGATCGCGCCGAGCACGAGGTGGCGTCGTAGATCTGCATGCAATAAAAGGCTAGCAAGATAACAAGAACATCCACAAGCGGAGATCCCAGACCATGTACGTAGTCGACTGGCTGCACAAGAATGCCCTGCATACGCCGGACAAAGTCGCCCTGGTTGACGTGGAGAGCGGCCGCACGGTGACCTACCGGCAGTTCGACGAGCGCGCCAGCCGCTTCGCGGAATACCTGGGCGAGCGCTTGGGGCTGGCGCCCGGGGCCCGCGTGGCCGTACTGGCCCACAACAGCTCGGACTATTTCGAGATGCTCTATGGCTGCGCCAAGGCCGGCATGGTGATGGTCTGCCTGAACTGGCGGCTGGCGGCCGCGGAGCTGCTGCCGATCCTGCGCGACTGCTCGCCCGACGTGCTGGTGGCCGGTGATGGCTTTCTTGCCACCGCCGCCGCGCTTGCCGACACCTTGCCGCTGCGCGCGGTTTTGCACCTGGCTGACGACGAGAGCGCGGACGTGCCGGGCGGCTGGACCGAGTACGAAGCGATGCTGGCGGGTAGTTCCGGGCGTGTCATCGAGATGCCGTGCCGCGATGAGCACGAGGTCTGGCACCTGCTTTACACCTCGGGCACCACGGGACGGCCCAAGGGCGTGATCCAGACCTACGGCATGGTGTTTTTCAACGCCGTCAACGCCATGCTGGCCAACAAGATCACGCGCGACGACGTGTTCCTGAACGTGCTGCCGTTCTTCCATACCGGCGGGCTGAACCTGTACGCCAATCCCGTGCTGCATGCCGGCGGCACCGTGCACATCATGCGGCAGTTCGACGCCGAGGTGACGCTGCGCAAGCTCGATGCCAGCGCCGGGGAGGGCATCACCATGTTCTTCGCCGTGCCCGCGGTCTACCTGTTCCTGAGCCAGCATGCCGGCTTCGCGGCGGCGGATTTTTCCCGCGTGCGCAGTATGTCCGCGGGCGGCTCCGCGG
Organism: Cupriavidus sp. GW822-FHT03E04; assembly: GCF_058801495.1. Classification (NCBI taxonomy): domain Bacteria; kingdom Pseudomonadati; phylum Pseudomonadota; class Betaproteobacteria; order Burkholderiales; family Burkholderiaceae; genus Cupriavidus; species Cupriavidus sp. GW822-FHT03E04. Next base: position 455,151 of record NZ_JBXANI010000001.1, on the reverse strand, counting down.
TGCCGCGGCCGCTCCTCGAGGCCTACCTGGCCAAGGGCGTGACGATCTGCTTCGGCTTTGGCATGACCGAGACCGGGCCAACCGTGTTCGTGTGCGACGAAGCCACGGCGCGCCGCAAGATCGGCACCATCGGCAAGCCGGTCGGCTCCATGCTGACGCGGGTGGTGGATCCGCAGGGCCGCGACGTGGCGTCCGGCGAACGTGGCGAGCTGCTGATCAAGGGGCCGGGCGTCACGCCCGGCTACTGGAACCTGCAGGAGGCCACCGAGGCCGCCATCCGTGGCGGCTGGCTGTATTCGGGCGATATCGCTTACATGGACGAGGAGGGCGACTACTACATCGTCGACCGCGCCAAGGACATGTTTATCTCCGGCGGTGAGAACGTCTACCCGGCCGAAGTGGAGAATGTGCTGTTTCAGCTTGCTGCCGTATCCGAGGCCGCCGTCATCGGCGTGCCCGATGCGCGCTGGGGCGAGGTCGGCATGGCGCTGGTGGTAGCAAAGCCCGGCATGGCGCTCGATGCCGAAGGCGTGCTCGCGCATTGCCGCGCCGCGCTGGCAAGCTACAAGGTGCCGCGCCACGTGCGGATGATCGAGGCGCTGCCGCGCACGCCGTCGGGCAAGGTGGAAAAGCACAAGCTGCGCGCGCGCTTCCAGGCGCAGTGAGGGCGGCGCGGAGTGTGAAGTCAAGCAGTGGCTGTCTCGTGAAATTCTCGTTTCTGTCGTTTCTGTATTGCGTTCCGATCGATCCAGCATGCCGGGCCGGCATGCAATAAGGGGGCACAACATGTTGCGCGGACTTGCAGGGCATAGCGAATTGACCAGATACGGCGTGCGCCTGGCGCTGGCAGGGGCGGCGGGCTTGTTGCTGGCGGCGTGCGGCTCGGGCGATAACAACACCAGCAGCGGCAATACCAATCCCAATACCAATACCAAGCCGGCCAATATCGGCGTGGTCACGATCAAGACCTACGACGGCAACACGGACGACCTGCTCACTGCTGGCCTCGGCAAGGACGGCCTGGGCTCCGCCACCGCGCCGTTGCCGCTGAATCCGGCCGCGCCCACCGCGGCCGAGCTGCGCCGCTACGCCATCTACACCAACTACCGCGCGCTGGTGGATACCACGGCGGGCGGTGGCTATGGCTCGCTGTACGGCCCCAATGTGGACGCGCAAGGCAACGTCACGACGGGGCAGGGCAAGGTCGCCGGGCGCGAGTACCTGGCCTTCTCCGACGATGGCAGCGGCCAGCAGAACGTAACCATGCTGGTGCAGATTCCCGACAGCTTCAATCTGGCCAAGCCGTGCCTGATCACCGCCACGTCGTCCGGCTCGCGCGGCGTCTATGGCGCGATCTCCACCGGCGAGTGGGCACTCAAGCGCGGCTGCGCCGTCGCCTACACGGACAAAGGCACCGGTGCCGCGCCGCACGACCTGGACACCGATACCGTTGCGCTGATCGACGGCACCCGCGCCAGCCGCGCCGCGGCCGGCGCCAACGCGCAGTTTGCCGCGCCGTTTCCCAACACCAGCCTGGCCGCGTTCAATGCGCTGGCGCCGCACCGGCTGGCGTTCAAGCACGCGCACTCGCAGCGCAACCCCGAGAAGGACTGGGGCACGTTCACGCTGCAGGCCGCCAGTTTCGCCATCTGGGCCATCAACGACCGCTTTGGCAACGTGACCACCAATGGCACGCGCCAGCGCAGCCTGGGCCCGGACAAGGTCGTGGTGATCGCGTCCAGCGTGTCCAACGGCGGCGGCGCGGCGATTGCCGCGGCGGAGCAGGACACCCAGGGCCTGATCGACGGCGTGGCGGTGGGCGAGCCGAACCTCAACCTGCCCAGCAACACGGGCGTCACCGTCACCCGTGGCGGCGTGCCGGTCAGCCTGTCCGGGCGCCCGCTGTATGACTACACCACCACGGCCAACCTGCTGCAGCTCTGCACCTCGCAGGCGAGCGCGCTGGTGAATGCGCCGGGTGTGGCGCTGTACGCGCTGCCCACCGTCGGGCTGGCGCAGCCGGCGCTCAACCGCTGCCAGTCGCTGGCCAACGCGGGCCTGGTGACCGGGCCGGATGCCGCCAGCCAGTCCGTCAGCGCGTTGCAGGCGCTGCACGCCTTTGGCTGGGAAGCCGAGTCCGATGCGCTCCATCCGTCGCTGGCCCTGTTTGAGGTGGCCAATGCAGTCTCGGTGACCTTTGCCAACGCGCTCGCGCGGGCCGGCGTGGCGGATCGCTTGTGCGGCTTCAGCTTTGCCGCGACCGGCACGGCAGTCCTGACGCCGGCGGCGATTGCGCCAGCTACGCTCAATGTGCTGTACGCGACAGGCAATGGCGTGCCGCCGGCGGCCGGCGTGCAGCTGATCAACGACAACAATCCCGGCGGCCCGCTGCGCGATATCTATTCCCAGTCGCCGAGCAACAATGTGGCCGATGCCAACCTCGACGGCGCCCGCTGCCTGCGCGGCCTGCTCACCGGCACCGGCGCGCAGGCCCAGGCGCTGCAGGCGGGCCTGGCCCAGACGCTGCGCTCGGGCAACCTGCACGGCAAGCCGGCCATCATCGTGCATGGCCGCAGCGATGCGCTGCTGCCGGTCAACCATACGTCGCGGCCTTATCTCGGCTACAACCGGCTCCAGGAGGGCAGCGCCAGCAAGCTGTCCTATATGGAAGTCACCAATGGCCAGCATTTCGACAGTTTCATCGGCGCGGTAGCGGGCTACGACAACCGCTTCATCCCGCTCCACGTCTACCTGAACCGGGCGCTCGACGCGGTCTACGACAACCTCGCCAACGGCCGCGCGCTGCCACCCTCGCAGGTGGTGCGCACGGTCGCGCGCGGTGGCACCGCGTCGCCGGCACCCGCCATCTTGCCCACCAACCTGCCGCCGTTTGCCGCAACGCCCGCCGATGCGGACCGGATCACGGTCAACGGCAGCACCGTAGAGGTACCCAACTGATGAAGGCATCCCGCCCACGCGTTCTGACGCAAGAAGATTTCGACCGCTTCGCCTCGCTCTCGCGCGATGACAACCCCATCCACTGCGATCCGGCGTTCGCCCGCACGACGCATTTTGGCGCCACGGTCGCGCATGGCATGTTCCTGTTCTCGCTGCTTTGCGCGCAGATGCAGCGCAGCAACCCCCGGCCGGTGCTGCCCATCGCGCAAACGCTGATGTTCCCGCGTCCCACCTTTGTCGGCGACGGCGTGGCCGCCGTGCTGGTGTTGAACGAAACGCCCGGGCGCGACCGGATCGCGCTGGACACGTCGGTGCGCTGCGTGCAGCGTGGCCGCAACCGCACGCCCGTCACGGATGAGCAGATAACGGCACATGGCGACGCGGTGCTGCTGGTCGACGCCAGCGCGGAATCGCTGGCCGAGGCCCAGCGCCAGGATGCCGACGAAGTTGCGCAATCCGCCGGGCAGCTTGTGGGGCAGCCAGCTGGCGACCGTACGCTCTATCACCTGAGCGTGGGCCAGGAGGCTTCGGCGGTACGCAGCTTCAGCGCGGGCGATATCGATGAATACGTGGCGTTGACCGACGATGGGAATGCCTTTTATACCGACCCGGTGTTCGCCCACAGCCGTGGCTTCGAGGGCACCATCGTGCCGCTGCCATTGCTGGCCGGCATGTTCTCGGATCTGCTGGGCACGCGCTTGCCGGGCCGCGGCACTGGCTGGATGAAGCAGTCGCTGCGGCTGCGCTCGCCCGCGCGGCTGGGCGAGCTGCTGAGCGCATCGGTGCGCATCGTGCGCCTGCGCGGCGACAAGGACCTGGTCAACCTGGCCACGGTGGTCACCGGCGACGATGGCCGCGTGGTGCTGGCCGGGGAGGCGCTGGTGCTGGTGCGCAACCTGGAGGACAAGCGGTCGCTGGCGGCCGCCTGAAGCCGCGTGGGTGGCCAAGGTGCAACGTATTTCCTGCGCCACATCAAGGGCCGTGCAGTCAGGCCTTGAAATGCACGCGCAAAGCCTTATCTTTCGATCAGACACCAGTGTCCGGCCCGCGTGGCGGGATCGGCAGGCCGGGGCGCAAGCGCCTTGCCTACCGCATCGGGCACTCATCCGAAAAAGAGGGCTCCTAAATGCGACTTGACAAACTGACTACCCGATTCCAGGAAGCGCTGGCCGATGCCCAGAGCCTGGCGATCGGCAACGACAACCAATACATCGACCCGCTGCACGTGCTGCGCGCCTTGCTGGCGCAGAACGACGGCGCCGCCCGTGCGCTGCTGGCGCGTGCCGGCGTCAACGTCGGCGGCCTGACCACCGCGCTGGATGCCGCCATCAAGCGCCTGCCGCAGGTGCAGGGCACCAGCGAGGTCCAGGTCGGGCGCGAACTCAGCGCGCTGTTCAACGCCACCGAGAAAGAGGCCATCAAGCGCGGCGACCAGTTCATCGCCAGCGAGCTGTTCCTGCTCGCGGTGGCCGATGACAAGGGCGAGGCCGGCCGCATCGCACGTGAAAACGGCCTCTCGCGCAAATCGCTCGAGACCGCCATCGAAGCCGTGCGCGGCGGCGATTCGGTCAACAGCGCCGACGCCGAAACCCAGCGCGAAGCGCTGAAAAAGTACACCGTGGACCTCACCGAGCGTGCCCGCATCGGCAAGCTCGACCCCGTGATCGGCCGTGACGACGAAATCCGCCGCACCATCCAGATCCTGCAGCGCCGCACCAAGAACAATCCCGTGCTGATTGGCGAGCCGGGCGTGGGCAAGACCGCTATCGTGGAAGGCCTGGCCCAGCGCATCGTCAACGGAGAAGTGCCGGAAAGCCTCAAGAGCAAGCGCGTGCTGGTGCTCGACATGGCTGGGCTGCTGGCCGGCGCCAAGTACCGCGGCGAGTTCGAGGAGCGCCTCAAGGCCGTGCTGTCGGACATCGCCAAGGACGAAGGGCAGACCATCGTCTTTATCGATGAGCTGCACACCATGGTCGGGGCCGGCAAGGCCGAGGGCGCGATCGACGCCGGCAACATGCTCAAGCCGGCTCTCGCGCGCGGTGAACTGCATTGCATCGGCGCCACCACGCTGGACGAGTACCGCAAGTACATCGAGAAGGACGCCGCGCTGGAGCGCCGCTTCCAGAAGGTGCTGGTCGACGAACCCAGCGTGGAGGCCACCATCGCCATCCTGCGCGGCTTGCAAGAGAAGTACGAGCTGCACCATGGCGTGGAGATCACCGACCCGGCCATCGTCGCGGCGGCGGAGTTGTCGCATCGCTATATCACCGACCGCTTCCTGCCCGACAAGGCCATCGACCTGATCGACGAAGCCGGCGCGCGCATCAAGATGGAAATCGACTCCAAGCCGGAGGTGATGGACAAGCTCGAGCGCCGCACCATCCAGCTCAAGATCGAGCGCGAGGCCGTCAAGCGGGAAACCGACGAGGCGTCGAAGAAGCGGCTCGAACTGATCGAGCAGGAAATAGGCCGCCTGGAGAAGGAATACGCCGACCTCGAAGAGATCTGGAAGGCCGAGAAGGGTGCCGCCCAGGGCGCAGCCGCGCTCAAGGAAGAGATCGACAAGATCCGCCTGGAGATCACGCGCCTGCAGCGCGAAGGCAAGCTCGACAAGGTGGCGGAGCTGCAGTACGGCAAGCTGCCAGAACTGGAAGGCAAGCTCAAGGCCGCCACGGTCGCCGAAGCCAGCGAGCAGAAGCAGCCCAACAAGCTGCTGCGCACGCAGGTAGGCGCCGAGGAGATCGCCGAGGTGGTAAGCCGCGCGACCGGCATCCCGGTGTCCCGGATGATGCAGGGCGAGCGCGAGAAGCTGATCCAGATGGAGGACTACCTGCACCGCCGCGTGGTGGGCCAGGACGAGGCCGTGCGCCTGGTGTCGGACGCCATCCGGCGCTCGCGTGCCGGCCTGTCGGACGAGAACAAGCCCTACGGCTCGTTCCTGTTCCTCGGCCCCACCGGGGTGGGCAAGACCGAACTGTGCAAGGCGCTGGCCGAGTTCTTGTTCGATTCGCAGGACCACCTGATCCGCATCGACATGAGCGAGTTCATGGAGAAGCACAGCGTGAGCCGGCTGATCGGCGCGCCGCCGGGATACGTGGGCTATGAAGAGGGCGGTTACCTGACCGAGGCCGTGCGCCGCAAGCCGTACAGCGTGATCCTGCTCGACGAAGTCGAGAAGGCCCACCCGGACGTCTTCAACGTGCTGCTGCAGGTGCTGGACGACGGTCGCCTGACCGACGGCCAGGGCCGCACGGTGGACTTCAAGAACACGGTGATCGTGATGACCTCGAACCTGGGATCGCACATCATCCAGGCAATGACCGGCGAGCCGCACGAAGCGGTCAAGGGCGCGGTATGGCAGGAAGTGAAGACGCATTTCCGGCCCGAGTTCCTGAACCGTATCGACGAGGTGGTGGTGTTCCATTCGCTCGACCAGCAGCATATCGAGTCGATCGCCCGCATCCAGCTGGAGCGGCTGACGGCACGGCTGGCGCGCATGGACATGACGCTGGAGGTGAGCGAAGCTGCGCTGGCCAAGATCGCCAGCGCTGGCTACGATCCGGTGTTCGGGGCGCGTCCGCTCAAGCGTGCGATCCAGCAGCAGATCGAGAACCCGGTGGCGCGTCTCATCCTCGAAGGCAAGTTCGCCGCCAAGGATGTGGTGCCGGTGGATTACCAGGATGGGGAGTACACCTTCGGTCCGAAGGGCCACTGAGGCACGGCACTACCACGGCACTACCACGGCAGTACGCCAGAACGAAAAACCGCCCCTTTGCCGGGGCGGTTTTTCTTTGTAATCAACATTAATAAAATGCGGTCCGGGCCGTTGCATCCGCGCCACCCTCGGGTCACGCCTGCATCACATATATCACATGCATCCCGGAGATGCGCTCGTCAGCGCCGGTAGGGGTGATGGTAGGCATACCAGTCGCGGCGACCCCACCAGCGCCGTCCATCCCAGTAGCGCTCACCGTGCCACCCGATCACCACCGCCGGCGCCACCACCACTGGCGGCCCATATCCGACATAACCGGGAGGGGGCCCATAGACCGGAGCCGGCGCAGGATAGGCCGCGGGCGGCGGGGGGGCGGGATAGGCGGGCGGAGCCTGATACACGGGCGCGGGGTAGGCCGGCGCCACCACCACCGGCGCAGGCACGCCGACGTTCAGGTCCACATCGACGCGTGCCAATGCGGGCTGGGCGAGCGCCAGGACAAATGCGCCAAGCCCCAGCGCGTAGAAGTTACCTTGCTGCATGTCGATCCTCATCTTGCAGTCGCAATAAGCTGACTCTAGCCATGCCGCCGCACTGCAGGGGATTACAACTGTAACGATATTTCACGGCGTGCCGGACGCAAGGGGGGCATCAGGCCGAGCGCTCGTTGGTGAGGCGGTACAGGGGCATCAGCTCCTTGACGCAAGCGTCCGAGGCCGATTTGCTTTCCACCCTGATTGCACGGGTCACGGCATCCTTGACCCGGCGCAGCCCGCCCTGCTCAAGGAAGGCCTTCAATGCGGGGTTCTCCATGAAGCGGTTGAATTCGAGCAGGTCGGCACCCGTAATGCCGGCTTCAGCTATCTCCTTGCCCGACAGCGCCGCCTCCTTGGTCTTGCGCCCGACCGGCGAGCCCAGCAAGCGCGCCAGCCGCATCGCCAGTCCGGCATCCTGGATCTCCGGTGCCAGCGCGGGCCGAACTGCCGCCTCGACCACCTCGGGCGAGAGCTTCGCGCGGGCGCATCGCGTGTAGCGCTCTTTGGGGATGGGCCCGATTTTCGCCGGCAGCCTGGCAAAGGCCTGGTCCAGGCCAGCCGCAAGAATGGCGCCAACGTCAAACGCACGGATCAGCGCCGTGACCGCTTCATCGTAAGTCGGGGGGAACAGCTGGGGCGGCTCCGTCGCACGCTCTTCGATGCTTAGTGTGGGCTGCTCGGCCTGGGGCGCCGCCCAGCCGTCGTGGCCGTGGCCGAGTGCCAGCGCAAGGGCGGCTGGCAGAAGTATCGCCGGCAAGATCGGCGGCTTGCCGACCGGCTTCCTGATTGGTATTGGGGCCGCAATGTCATGGGTAACCTCGCCAAGGGAAGCGGCGAGCCCTGGTTGAGCGCATCGGGGACAGTCGTTCATGTTTTGCGCCGGCTCGTCTGGGTATCTCTTGCGGATTATGCCGGGATTGGGCGCGCACGGCCCGCCCGTGCCACGCTGCAAAGCGCCAATCGGGCCGCGGCTCCGGGCGGGCGTGGTGTGGAAAGCGAACAACGCACGATTTACGCAGCCGCGCCGCCTGTGTAATATCCGGCACCTGCACGCTTGTGCAGTTGATCGTTCACCCCTTGTTCCTGGAGAGTAAAGTGCCCCGCACGTCCGCCATTACCCTCTGATGCCGACGACACCTGCACACGCAGAGTGCCGATGGCGCGCCCGCGCTCTTCGCCTGCTGTGCTTGCCTCAAGCGCTTACGCTGTCCCAGGCCTGAGTTGCCTGCCGGGGCACCGCCAATGCCACCACGCGCCATCCCATCGTCGGCTCCAATCTTTTCTGGAGTTCGAAATGACGATGCAAGAACCCGAAGCGCTTCGGGAAACCAACCCTGCCGACCCGATTGCCGATCGCGTGAAGTATCCGCGCACGCTGCATTTGCCGTGGTCGCCAGGACTTAGCGACGATGACCGGAGGATCGAGTCCCTGAATGCCTTCCAGGGCTGCCGCGTGATTGTCACGTCCAAGATGGACGGAGAAAACACCTCGCTCTACCGCACGGGCATGCACGCCAGGAGCCTGGACAGCCGCCATCATCCAAGCCGTGACTGGCTCAAGGGATTCTGGGGCGCGATGCGCATGGATATTCCGCAGGGTTGGCGCGTCTGCGGCGAGAACCTGTTCGCCATGCATTCGATCCGTTACCGCGACCTGGCTTCGTTCTTCCTTGGGTTCTCGATCTGGAACGCGCGTAACGTATGCCTCGGTTGGGATGAAACGCTGGAGTGGTTTGCCTTGCTCGGTATCGAGCCGGTGCCGGTGCTTTACGACGGCGTGTTCGACGCCGCGGCGATCCATGCCCTCTGGGGCGAACGTGAGCGCGAGCGGATGGAGGGCTATGTGGTCCGGATCGCGGGCGCGTTCCCCTATGCCGGTTTCAGGCGCTGCGTGGCGAAGTTCGTGCGCAGCGGGCATGTGCAGACGGACGCGCACTGGATGCACAACCACGCGTTCGAGCAGAACCACATGCGTGAGCGCGCAGGAGAGCCGCAATGGAAATGACCGACCTGTTGACCGCAGCGAACCAGCAATCGCTGCGCACGGCACCTGTGCTGCGGGCGCCTGCCTACACGAGCCTGATGGCACTCGTGCCTGCCCCGGGTGTCGACCCGGACTGGCAGGCCTTGATGGCGGCATTCCCATGCCTGGAGCCGTTGCGCCGCACGCCGCAGGATCCGCGTTATCACGCGGAGGGCGACGTCTGGACCCATACCAAGCTGGTGGTCCAGTCCCTGGTGGGGCTGGATGACTATGCGATGGCCACTCCCGAGCGCCGCTTTGTCCTGTTCCATGCGGCGCTGCTGCACGACATCGCCAAGCCAGCCACCACGCGGGTAGACCCGCAAACCGGGGCGATCGGCCAGCCGGGCCACTCGGCGCGCGGCGCGGTCGATGCGCGCGTGCTGTTGTGGCGCAGCGGTGTGCCCTTTGCCTTGCGCGAAGCGGTTTGCCGGCTGATCCACGTGCATCAGCTGCCGTTCTATGCCATCCGGGGAAGCCGGTCCGGCGAGTCCGCCGAGATGGTGGTGCGGCGCCTGTCGCTGGAACTCGATATACGCGAGCTGGCGGCGCTGGCCGAGGCCGACATGCGTGGGCGGGTATGCGCAGACAGCGAAGACGTGCTGGTCGACATCGCGCTGTTTCGCGAGCTGGCGCGCGAGGAGGGATGCTACGGCCAGCCGCGCGCCTTCGCGGACCGCTGGACTCGGATGCGCTACCTCCGGGGCGAAGACGTCCATCCGGACTATGCTTACCACCGCGAGGCGGGCTCCACCGTGACGGTCCTGAGCGGCCTGCCGGCCACAGGCAAGAGCACCTGGATCAAGACATGCTGCGTCGGTCTGCCGGTTGTGGGGTTTGACGACGCACGCGAGGCCCTCGGGCTGAAATACGGGAAGAACGAGGGCGCGGCGATGCACTTTGCCGTCGACCAGGCAAAAGCGCTGCTGCGCGAGGGCAGGCCGTTCATCTGGAACGCGACGCACCTGAGCCGGCAGATGCGCGCGAAAACCCTCGACTTGCTGTTCGCGTACGGCGCGGAAGTCAATGTCGTCTATCTGGAGGCCGCGGAGCAGACCATCCTGTCGCGCAACCGCAAGCGCGACACCACGCTGACCAACGCCGCCATCGAGAGAATGCTCCACAGGTGGGAGGTGGTGTCGCCGGTTGAGGCGCATTCGGTCACCTATCACATCGCCAATTGAACCGGATGCTGGCCCGTGCCATGCCATGCGGCACGGGCGCATCAGGACTCAGGAACCTGCGGGAGGCGCAGCCACCTTGCGCCCAGCCATGTGATGCAGATACGCCAGCAAGTCCTTCAGATCCGCGTCGGACAGCGTTTTTTCGTCGATCGCCGACATGCGCGCGTTGGGCCACCAGCGCAGCGACTGCGGGTCGCGGATCAGCGTGGCCAGCTTGTCGTCGCCCAGATAATCGACGGCGCTGTGCGGCACATTCAGATCGGGGCCAAGGTGCGCGTCGCCGACCCGGTTGAGGGAGTGGCACGAGAAGCAAACGCGCTGGAACGTCGCGAAGCCGCGCATGACCGCGCCGTCCGCCGGCAGGCCGGGGGCGGGCCGGATGGCCGCAAAGCGCTCCGCCGGCGGCGCGGTGATGTCGATGCGCACGATGCTGTACGTCCAGAGGCTCTCGTTGACAAGGGAAGCGGCGCGGCCCGCCGGCACTGTCCAGATCAGGCGGAACGGCCCGATGTCCTGGCCCTTGAGCGTCGGCCACGGCGCGGCAGGATTTTCCACCGCGAGCCAGGCGCGCGGCTCGTCGGCGCTATCGGCCAGCAACAGGCGCGTCGGCAGGTGAGAGACATAGCCATCGCTGGCTGCGGTCGTCGCACTCGCGTCGGCCGTCACCGGCATGCCGCGCAGCAGGGCGGCCAAGGGAATCGCCTTGAACGTCAGGCGGCGTTTCAGGTTGTCGTCGTCCACCGTCACGTCGGTCAGGCGGCGGTCTTTCAGCAGCGCATCCCGCGTCCAGTTGCGCTGTTGCGCACCGGCGGCAATGGTCAGCGTCGCCGTGTCCGCGGCGCAAGCCGGACCCGCCAGGAACGCCATGGCGCATCCAAGCGCACCAACGGCCATTGCGATCCAGACTTTCATGGGTCTTCCTCCAGGGCGAGCGAACAATGTGCGGCGGTCGTTGGCGATCATTCTAGCCGTTGCAAGCGAGCGTCGGCCTTTTTCGCCGGCTCGGCGGCGGGCGCGGTCGTTTGCATGATCGTTCGTCATTTCTGCGTATCGGCGCGCCCGGCGCCGAGCGCTTCGAGCAGTGGCTTCAGCGCATCGAGTTCCGCGCCAAAGCCGCCCCAGTCGCCTGCCTTCAATCGCTCCATGGCGCGGTCATAGTGGGCGAGTGCCTCGCGGGCGCGGCCGTCTGGTGCGCCACCGGGCGCGGCCGCCACCGGGGCCGCCTCCTTGAAGAGCGCCGCCAGGGCCGCGCCCAAGGTTTCCTCCATCACCACATGGTCGCCATAGGCGGCGATCACCCGTTTCAGTTCGGGCAACTGACCGGACTCCGCGCGCAAGTAGAGCGGCGAGACGTAGAGAATCGAGTTGTCGATGGGCACGACCTGGAGGTGGCCGCGGATGACGCGCGACCCCATCTGGTTCCACAGCGAAATCTGCTGCGAAATCTCGGTGTTTTGCTGGATGCGCGCCTCGATCTGGAATGGCCCATAGACCAGCTTGTCCTTGGGAAAGGCATAGACGACGAGCTTGCCGTAGTCAGGCGGATCGCAACGCGCCGCCAGCCACGCAATCATGTTCTCGCGCTGGCTGGGCACCATCGGCAGCATCAGCACGAATTCGGCGCGCGGCTGCGCGGGCAGCCGCACGATCATGTAGTAGGGCGTCATGGGCATGCCGGGGCCGGTGCCCGCATCGATGTCGGCCTGCTTGCGCGGGAACTGCCAGAGGTCCTCGCGGTTGTAGAAGACTTCCGGCGTTTCCATGTGATAGGCGCGGTAGACCTGCGCCTGGATCAGGAACAGGTCTTCGGGGTAGCGGATATGCTGCTGCAGGTCTTGCGGCATCGCGCCCAGCGGCTTGAACAGGCCCGGGAAAATGCGCTGGTACGTTCGTACGACGGGATCGGCGGCGTCGCTGATGTAGAAATCGGCTGTCCCGTTGTACGCATCGATCACCACCTTGACCGCGTTGCGGATGTAATTGTCGCCGTCACCGGTGCCCGGCTGGGAGTATGGGAACCAGCGGCTGGTGGTATAGGCATCCTGGATCCAGAAAAGCCGCCCGCCGCCGACGACGATGTAGGGGTCATGGTCGAGGCTGAGGAACGGGGCGATCGTGCGCACCCGGTCCTGGATATTGCGATGGAGCAGGATCCGGCTCGCGGGCGTGATGTAGCTGGTCACCAGGATGTTGGGATCGTCGAATTGCCAGGCGAAGAGGGCCTGCAGCGCCATGCTGCCGATCGCGACGCCGTCGCGCCCGTGGTAGGTCGTATAAACGTTCTCATCGCCTTTGGGGTAATCAAATTCGGGCGCGTTGCCGTTGACGATCACATAGCCCTTGCCGCCTTCACCAAAGTACAGGCGCGGCTCGACCATGGGCGGGCCGCCGTTGGAGACAGGCGGAATATCCTTCAGGTAAAGCGTAGGCAGGCCTTCCGCGGATTTCTCCGTGACCGGCGACATCACGACGCCATTGCCGTGGGTGAACAGGAGATGCAGGTTGACCCAGGTCTGGGCATTGGCAGGAAGCAGCGACGGCTCCAGCTCCCGCGCCGAGAGCATCACCTGCTGGTAACGGGCGTCGAACCGGTAGCGGTCGATGTCCGTCGCCAGGAATTTGTAATAGGTCCTGATCTCCTGCAACTGCGCGTAGGTATCGCGCAACGGTTGCAGATCCCACAGGCGGATGTTGTCGATGGTCGGGCGATTGGCCTGCAGCGCGGCGAGATCGAGGTTCTGCTCGGCGGGAAACGGCTTTACCGAGATTTGCGCCAGGCCATAGGCGTCGCGCGTCAGCGCAATGTTGTGGGCGATATAGGGCGTCTCCAGCTGCAGTTCGTTCGGCTTGACATAGAAACGCTGGAACAGCGCCGGGTAGATCAGCACCAGTACCAATGCACTGCCGAACACGGATAGCGCCGAGGCGGCAGGAATGCGATAGCCCCGCCAGCGCATATTGGCCCACGAGGCGGCTGCGGCCGCGGTGGCCAGGCCGATCAGCGGCCACAGGACTGGCAGCCCCACATGGATATCGGTATAGCTGGCGCCTACCACCACGCCGTTGTCCCCGTAGAGCAGCAGAAAGCGGTCGAGCCAGTAGGACCAGGCCTGCAGCAGGAAGAACAGGCCCAGCAGGGCCGAGCCGTGGGCCGCGGCCGCGGGTGAAAGCCCGCGCGGCGAGCGCATGCAGGCGATGTCGCCGCGCATTCCGTACACCGTGGCCGCCGCCGCAGCGCTGCAGCACAGCAGCAGTAGCAGCCAGTTCCTCAGCGCAAGATAGGCGGGCAGCGAGAAGAGATAGAAGCCGATGTCCTTGCCAAAGATCGGATCGGCCTTGCCAAAGGGCACCTGGTTGAGGTAGCGAAGCACGAGGTCCCAGTCCGGGATTTCGCTGGTGGCGAGGAGCAGGCCCAGGAGGACGGCGGCACCGGCGATGGCGGCGTGCCAGGGCAGGTGCGGCGCGACTTCGCCCACCAGCTCGCTCAAGACCTCTGCCTTCCAGGAGCCGGGCGGGCTCGCATAGCGGTGCGCCAGCGATCCCGACACCCAGATCGCGCCAGCCGACGCAGCGAAGACAGCGGCGAACAGAAGCACCTTGGTGACAAGGACCGTCCAGAAGACGTTGACATAGCCGATGGAGGAAAACCACAGCCAGTCAACCAGCATGCCGGTGAGGCGGCCGATGACGATCAGGCCGATGATGCCAACCGCAACCCTGGCGGTAATGCGCCTCAGGCGCAGGCCGGATATCCCTGGCGAGCGCATCGATCATGCTCCTTTGCCGGACCGTCATCCGTAGCCTGCGGCTGCCCGCAACAAGGCAAAGGTCCAAGCTGGCCCGGCCCGACAATTCATTGTAGGTGGGGAATCATCCGGCAGCAGATGGACATTTACGGGCTGTTTATGCCTGGCCGATAGCTTTCTACGCCATTTGCATGGACGAGTTCTTAATCTGTGGACTGTCCAAACCGGTGAGCAACATGATGCCGCACAGCCGCAATGCACTACGCACAGGCCAACCTCATCACGGTGGCGGGTATTACCTGAAACTGACCGGATGCCTGCTAGCCCTCGGTTTGTTGTACGCCTTGTCATCGTGATACCAGTCTGCGCCGACTGCGCAAGGCGATGCGCGCAGGCGTGCCGTCAGCCTGCCGCCTTTTGTTCCAGGTAGTCCACCAGCAGCCTTGCCGCTGGCGAAAGGCTTGCCTCGTCGCGCATGCAGATCGCGAAGCGGCGCTGCGCCCAGGTATCGGTGAGCGGGACCACCCGTACGCCAAAGCCGACGTAAGTGGGCTCGACCACCTCGCGGGGCATGATGGCAAGACCCAGATTCGCGCGCACGCAGCGCAGGGACGCATCGAACGAGGAAACCACCACGCGGTACGCCATCGGCTTGCCGATGATGGCCGCGGCGCGCGCGAGCATGGTGTGCACAGCCGTCTGCCCGGGCAGCCCGATGTGGTCGAACTCCAGTGTTTGCTCAAACGTGCAATCCGCCTGGCTAGCGAGCGGATGCTCGGGATGCACGATGGCCGCCAGGGCATCGCTGCGATAGGGGCGGGTCCGGAATCCTTCCAGATCCGCGGCATCCCAGCAGATACCCAACGGTGCGGATCCCTCACGCAATGCGCGGACGAGGTCGCGGCTGAGGCTTTCCTCGACGGTGACGCGGATGTCCCGATGCTCGGGCACCTGCAGGAAGCTCGCGATATCGTCGGGCAGCGACTCGGCCATGCACGATACGGTGGCCAGCAAGCGGACTTGCCCCTTGATGCCGGTCCCGTAGTCGGCCATGTCGCGCTCCACGCGATCAGCCGCGGCCAGCATGGCGCGAGCGTGCTCAAGCAGGATCTCACCCGCCGCGGTCGGGATCACGCCGCGCCGGCGCCGCTCGAACAGCGTGACGCCCACCGTGTCTTCCAGCTGCGCCAGCCGCTTGCTGATGGCCGAAGCCACGATGTGCTGCTGTTCGCCGGCGCGCGCCATGTTGCGGGTCTCGCAAACCGCAACAAACAGGCGCAGGGAGGTGAGGTCTAGATCACGCATCGAAAGCCTTCAACGGTGGATTTCCAGTCTGGAAATTAAGTGCGGCCATCTTAACGTTTCTTGTCATCACCGGAAATTCCTCGGGCTGGACACGAGCGGTGGCACTTGGCGCCTCGTGTGCGGCAGTCGGCGGGCCGCTGGCTTGAGCACGCTTCGGAGTGATTCGCTTAGATGTTCCAATCCGGAATGCTGGTGCTTCTTGATTACCGCTTCTGGCCTAGGCTGGAACAACATAGAGTGCATAGGCCAGACTGAAGCACTAATCTCCGAGGGGACACAGATCCAATGACAACGCACATTCCATCGGCACCGCGCCAAGCCGTGATCCGCGAGGTCGGGCTGCGTGACGGGCTGCAAAGCATCGCCACCATCCTGCCGACTTGCGCCAAGCGCGAGTGGATCCAGGCGGCCTATGCGGCGGGCCAGCGGGAGATCGAAGTCGGCTCGTTCGTCCCGGCGAAGCTGCTGCCGCAACTTGCCGATACCGCGGAACTCGTGGACTTTGCCAGGTCGCTGCCGGGGCTGTTCGTCTCGGTCCTGGTGCCGAACCTGCGGGGCGCGGAGAACGCCATCGCCAGCGGCGCGGACCTGATGCTGGTACCGCTTTCCGCCAGCCATGCGCATAGCCTGGCCAACCTGCGCAAGACCCCCGGCGAAGTCGTAGCCGAAGTCGCCAGGATCCGCGCCGAGCGCGACGCGGCCGGCTCCCGCACGCTGATTGAAGGCGGCGTGGGCACGGCCTTTGGCTGCACGATCCAGGGTCATGTGGATCCGGACGAGGTGCTGCGGCTGATGCAGGCCCTGCTGGACGCGGGCGCCGATCGCGTGAGCCTGGCCGACACGGTGGGCTACGCCGATCCCGGCATGGTCCGCCGCCTGTTCGAACGCGCCACGGCAATGGCCGGCGACCGCTTCTGGTGCGGCCACTTCCACGACACGCGCGGGCTTGGCCTGGCCAACGTCCATGCCGCCCTGGAGGTCGGGGTGACCCGCTTCGATGCCTGCCTCGCCGGCATCGGCGGCTGCCCGCACGCGCCCGGCGCCAGCGGCAATGTCGCTACCGAAGACCTGGCCTACCTGCTGGGCAGCATGGGCTTCGATACCGGCATCGATATCAGCCGTCTGCTGGCGCTGCGCGAGCGCGTGGCCGGCTGGCTGCCCCATGAAACCCTGCACGGCACGTTGTGGCGCGCCGGCCTGCCCAAGACATTTCCCGTATCGGTTGCCGATGCGGCTGTCCGCCTGAGAGAGAACCATGCACGCTGAACATGCCTCCTTGCCGCTCGCCGGCGTCCGCGTGGTTGAGTTCACCCATATGGTGATGGGCCCGACCTGCGGCATGATCCTCGCGGACCTGGGCGCCGAAGTCATCAAGGTCGAGCCGCCCGGTGGCGACAAGACCCGCAACCTGCCCGGCCTTGGCATTGGCTTCTTCCGCTCGTTCAACCGCAACAAGAAGAGCGTCGTCATCGATATCACCACCCCGCAAGGGCAGGCCACGGCAGCGGAGCTGGTTGGCCAGTGCGATGTGTTGCTGGAGAACTTCCGCCCGGGACTGATGGCGAAATGCGGGCTGGATTACGCGACGCTGTCCGCCAGGTTTCCCGGACTGATCTACGTCTCGCACAAGGGCTTCCTGCCCGGTCCCTATGAACACCGCCTGGCGCTCGACGAAGTCGTGCAGATGATGGGCGGCCTGTCCTACATGACCGGGCCCAAGGGCCGCCCGCTGCGCGCCGGCACCTCGGTCAACGACATCATGGGCGGCATGTTCGGCGCCATCGGCGTGATGGCTGCCCTGCGGGAGCGCGACCGTACCGGCAAGGGGCAGGAAGTGCAGAGCGCGCTGTTCGAGAATTGCGTGTTCCTGTCGTCCCAGCATATGCAGCAGTTCTCGATGACCCGCGAGCCGCCGCCGCCGATGCCGTCGCGCGTGTCCGCCTGGAGCGTCTATGACGTGTTCACGCTGGCTGAAGGCGAGCAGCTCTTCATCGGGGCCGTCAGCGACAAGCAGTTCAACACCTTGTGCGACGTGCTGCAACGTCCCGACCTGGCCGCTGATCCGGCGCTTGCCACCAACGCGATGCGGGTGGCGGTACGCCCGGCATTGCTGGAGCGGCTTGGCGAGATTCTCAAGGACCATCGCGTGGAAGCGCTTTCGCCGAAGCTCGAAGCCGCGGGCATTCCCTACGCGCCCATCATGCGTCCGGAGCAACTGCTCGATGACCCGCACCTGAGAGCAAGCGGTGGCCTGGTGCCGATGCAGACCGAGGACGGCGGCACCACCGACGTTGTGCTGCTGCCGCTGTTGATGGGCGGACGCAGGCCCGGCGTGCGCATGCCGCTGCCGGGCATTGGCGAGCACAACGACGAAATCCTGTCCGGCCTGGGCGCGCGTGCCCCGGACTGAATCCTCCCGCATTGCCACGTGGCTTCGGACGGCCACGCGGACCAGAACGATAAACATACGGAGACAGACATGGCATTCCCCCTTTCGCGCCGGGCAGCACTCGGCATGGCCGTTTCGGCGATCGCACTTATGCTTGCCTTGCCGGCCGGCACCGTGCTGGCCCAAGGCTCGGGCCGGCCGGTGCGCCTGATCCTGCCGATCAGCGCTGGCTCGGGCGTGGACGCGATCGCACGCGCTGCCGGGCCTGCGCTGGGCAAGAGCCTGGGCCAGCCAGTGGTGATCGAGAATCTTCCCGGCGCCGGCGGCATGACCGGCGCGGCGGCGGTGGCCAAGGCGCCACCCGATGGCACCACGCTGGGCCTGTTCTCCAACAACCACGTGATCAACCCGAGCGTGTACAAGAAGATGCCGTTCGACGCGATCAAGGACTTCACGCCCATCAGCGTGATCGGCTCCACGCCGCTGGTCCTGGTGGTCAACCCCAAGGTTCCCGCCAGGAACGTGCAGGAACTCATTGCCTTGCTCAAGGCCAAGCCCGATTCGCTCAACTATGCGTCGTCGGGCAACGGCACCATCATCCAGCTCGCCGCGGAAATGTTCCTCGATGAGGCGCATGTCAAGGCTCGCCATGTGCCCTACAAAGGCACCGGACCGATGATGACCGACCTGATTGCGGGCCAGGTGGAGATGGGGGTCGTGGCCTTGAACGCCGTGGCGCCCCACCTGAAGAGCGGCACCCTGCGCGCGATCGGCCTGTGCGGCGCGACGCGCTCGCCGGCCGCACCGGATATTCCGACCATCGCAGAACAAGGCTTGCCCAACTACGCGGTCGAGGGCTGGTTTGCCGTGGTAGGCCCCGCAGGGCTGCCGCCGGCCGAGGTCAAGCGCCTCAACACGTTGTTCGCCAAGGCTTTCACCAGTCCGGACGTGCTGGAAGTGATGAAGAAGCAGGGCAATACGATCAGTCCCAGCACGCCGGAGGCAGCCGCCAGATTCTTCCAGAGCGAAGCGGCGCGCTATGCTGCCCTGGTCAAGAAGGCCAATGTGACCCTGGAGTAAGGGCAGGGGCCGCATACCTCATCGCATCCTTCGGTGAGTCGATGCGATCCGTGCGGCAGGCGCCGGCCCACCGCTTCTCCGGTTTCATTGAATGTTGCCGCTGCCCGCGCAGCCCGCTTGGCGTGGGGAGGCGCCGATGTCATGATGGCGAGGTGCGAGCGAGCGGCATTTCCAGCCAGCGAGCCGGCATTTCACCTACGGTATCAATGAGGAGACACGGATATGCAAGGCAGGCAAACGCAGGGGATGTCCCGCGAGCGGCTTGGGCGGGTCGAACGTTTCATCGACGACGCCTATATCGCGACCGGCAAGTTGCCCGGCACGCTCATCCAGGTGTGGCGGCGCGGCGAGTTGGCGCTGAACTCGGTGTTGGGCCTGGCTGACCGCGAGCGGCAGGTTCCGCTGGCCGAGGATTCGATCTTCCGCATCTACTCGATGAGCAAGCCCGTCACCTCGGTGGCGGTCATGATGCTGGTCGAGGAATGCAAGATCGCCCTGGACGATCCGGTCAGCAAGTACATCCCGGCATGGGAAAACCTGGGCGTCTATGCCGGGGGCTTCATGGAGAGCTTCCAGACGCGCCCGGCTGCGCGCCCGATGCTGGTGGTCGACCTGCTGCGCCATACGTCCGGCCTGACCTATGGTTTCCAGCAGAACACCAACGTCGACGCCGCTTACCGCAAGCAGATGCTGGGCGAACTCGCCACCGGCGGCACGCTGGACGACATGATCGCGAAGCTGGGCAAGCTGCCGCTCGAGTTCTCGCCGGGCGAGGCCTGGAACTACTCGGTTGCCACCGACGTGCTGGGCTATCTTGTCGGCAAGATCAGCGGAATCCCTTTCGAGACCTTCCTGAAGGAACGCATATTCGATCCGCTGGGCATGGTTGACACTGCCTTCCACGTGCCGCAAGACAAGGCCTCGCGCCTTTGCGCCTGCTACGCCGTCGGCTCGCTCGGTTCGAAGGTAGTATCCGCGCGCGCGCCGGTCCTGCAGGACGATCCCCGCACCAGCCCCTACCTGAAACCGCCAAGCTTCATCTCCGGCGGTGGCGGCCTGGGGTCCACCGCGGCTGACTACATGCGCTTCGCACGCATGCTGTTGCAAGGCGGTGAGCTCGATGGGGTGCGCCTGCTGGGGCCGAAGACCCTGGCGCTGATGACCGCCAACCATTTGCCGGGCGGGGTGGACCTGCCGCGCATGTCGCGCTCCATGTTCAGCGAAGCCACCTATGATGGCGTCGGCTTCGGGCTCGGCTTCGCCACCACGGTGACGCCGGCGACCACGTTGATTCCCGGCAGCGCCGGCGACTTCTTCTGGGGCGGAGCGGCCAGCACCTTCTTCTGGGTCGATCCGCAGGAGGACCTGATCGGACTGTTCCTGACCCAGCTCTTGCCGTCGTCCGCCTACCCGGTGCGCCGCCAGCTGCGCACGCTGGTCTACAGCGCCATCACCGAGCCGGGTGCCGCGGCACGCTAAGCGCCTGGCGAGCCGCGACCCGTGGTCTCCCAAACGCTGCCCAGCACGTCCCCCTGCCCAATGTCGCAACCCTCCCATTTGAAGAACTGCAGTTCTTCCGAGCTGGCCAGGCCATTGGCCAGTACCTGCATGCCGAGCGTGTGCGCCAGCGCGATCACGGCACGCGCGATGGCGGCGCGTTTGGCATCGGTTGCCACGTTACGCACGTAGTCCTGGGGAATCTGCAGCCGGTCGGGCAGCAAGCGCTGCAGGTTGGCCAGCGAGATGGGCGTGTTGCCGACGTCGGCCAGCGTGACGGATGCGCCTTGCTCCTGGATGCGGGCGCAGGCAAGGCGGGCGGCTTCCGTGGCGGTGCCCAGCAGGATGCCCGGCAATTGCAGGTCGAGCCCGCTGCCGGCCTGGGCGGTCTCGCGCAGGTATTGGCGGAGCAGCTCCGGCAACGCCAGCAGTTCGGACTCCTCGGCGCCGGCCATGAGCGGCAGCAGGATGGGGACGCTGACGCGGGCCGGGCCGGATAGGGCGGCTTGCGGATCCGAGTGCCAGGCTAGCGCGAGTTCGCAGGCGCGGCGCAGCAGCACGGCATTGATCGCGCCAATGAGGCCCGGGCTGCGCACGTAGTTGGCGATCTCGGCATGCGGCATCCAGCCGGTGGGGCCCGGCCACGCCGGCAGCAGCGCGATGGCCGCAATGGCGGCGGAGCCCAGGTCGAACTGGGAGACGGCTTGCAGCCGGTATTGGCCGCTGTGCAGCGCTTGCTCGATGGCAGCTTCGACCTGCGCGTCGCTAGCTGCCTCGGAGGTGGGTAGCTCGGGCGCCCGCGGTACTGGCTTGGGCAGGGCATGGGCTTGCTGCAAGGCCTTGACGTACTGGTACGCGCGCAGGCCGCCGATGACGACGGAGGTCAGCTTCTGCGCGGTCATCTCCGTCTTGAGGAAGTAGCCATTGATCTCGTAGCCGGTCACCACCTCGCGCTCCGGCGCCATGCCGGGATGCCCGGTGCGCAGCACGATCTGGAGGTCGGGGTTGCGCAGTTGCTCGCGGATGTAGCGCACCGTGGCCAGGCCGGCATCGTCGGTTTCCATCACGACATCGAGCAGCACGAGCGCGGTATCGGGGTGACGGGCGAGGTGGGCCCTGCAGGCTTCGCCGGAATACACGCTGTGGAACTGGATCTTGCGCCCGGAGAAGGTCAGGTCCATCAGTACCAGGCGCGTGATCTCGTGCACGTCGGGGTCGTCGTCGACCAGCAGGACCTGCCACGCGGGCATGGACAAAGAGGAGTTCATGGCAGAGTCCTGGCGGATACGATCGGGATGGTGGCCTTTGCCGAGGGTGTGATGCGGGGCATGCGCAGGGTGAAGACGGTACCGCCGCCATCGGTGCCCACCGCATGGCCCACGGCGATGGTGCCGCCCAGGCGCTGCGTCACCAGGTTGTAGACCAGGTGCAGGCCCAGGCCGCTGCCACCCTTGCCGCGGCGCGAGGTAAAGAAGGGCTCGAAGATCTTCTCATGCAGGGCATCGGGAATGCCGCTGCCGTCGTCGGCGTAGCGGATCACGACTTCGTCACCGGCGGCGAGCCGGGCGGCGATGCGGATGGTGCCGCGCACAGGGCCTGTGTCGCCGCTGCCGAATGCGTGCACCAGCGAGTTCATGACCAGGTTGGTGAGGATCTGCGCGATCGCGCCGGGGTAGCCGTTCATGGCGATGCCGGCCGGGCAGTCGATCAGCAATTGCACATGCGTGTCGCGCAGGCGCGGGTCGAGGCTGACCACGGTCTCGCGGATATAGTCGCCCAGGTCGAAGCTGCGCCGTTTTTCGCTGGTCTGGTCGACCGCCATCTGCTTGAAGCTCTGCACCAGCTCGGCCGCGCGGTTGGCGTTGGACAACAGCAAACGGGCGGATTGCGCGGCATCCGACAGGTAGCGCTGCAGCGCCTCGGGTGCCAGCTCGTTGCTCGCCACCAGCGCCTGCGTGGCGCTGGTGCGGTCCTGCAGGTAGGAGGCGGCGCTGACGGCGATGCCCACCGGCGTGTTGATCTCATGCGCCACGCCCGCGACCAGTCCGCCGAGAGAGGCCATCTTTCCCGCGTCCACCAGGTTCTTGCGCGCGGACTCGAGATGGCGCAGCGACTCCATCAGTTCCGCCTGTGCCAGTTCGCGGCTTTCGTGTGAGAGTACGATCCACCATGCGCCGAAAGCCAGCAGCGGCAAGGTGGCCGAGTACACGCGCAGCAGCAGGCCGCCGATCCCGTCGGCGTGCGAGGCATGGCCTTCGCCGATCAGCCGGTAGGCGAGCAGGAACACGGCGCCCATGGCCGCCGCGGCAATCACGAACAGGCCGAGGAAGCGCGCCAGCCGCCGCAGGAAATGCGGCGGCAGTATCCGCAGGAAGCTGCCTTGCCACGGCGCCGCCTGCATTTGCGCGGCGGTGCCGGGCGCCTTGCAGGCATCGTGGCAATGGTTGTCCAGGCCGCAGCACAGCGAGCAGATCGGCCCCGCATAGAAGGGGCAGTGCGCCATGTCCGGTGCTTCGTAGTCGCGCTCGCAGATGCAGCAGCGGATCGGCTCGTCGGTGTGCTTGTCGAGGGGGTGTGGGTCTTCCCGCGCGATGTAGTACCGGCCGCGGGTCGCATAAGCGATCAGGATGGCGCTGGCGAACGAAGCGCCCAGCGCGATAAAGGCGCAATAGGCTTGCGCCAGCGCGCCAAGCAAGCCGGAGTAAGCGCCGATGCCGGCGAGCGAGGCAATCAGCATGGCGCCGCAGCCCACCGGGTTGAACGCATACAGGTAGGCCCGGCGGAACTCGATGTGCCGCGGGCTGATGCCCAGCGGCTTGAGCACGACAAGGTCGGCCACCAGGGCGCCGAGCCAGGCGATCACCAGGTTGGAATACACGCTCAGCACGGCCTCCAGCGTGCTGAAGATGCCCAGCAGGGTGAGCAACAGTGCGATCAGCACGTTGAACACCAGCCAGACCACGCGGCCCGGATGGTAGTGCGCCAGCCGCACGAACACATTGGACCAGGCCAGTGAGCCCGCATAGGCATTGGTCACGTTGATCTTGATCTGCGACACGAGCACGAACAGCATCGCCACCGCGAGCACCACCTCGGGCCGATCGAATACCTGCCCGTATGCCCACACGTACATGTGGATCGGCTCCATCGCGTGATTGGCGGCTACGCCGGCTCGCAGCGCGAGCACCGCCAGCAGGCTACCCGCCAGCACCTTGAGGCCGCCGATCACGATCCAGCCCGGGCCCGCCAGCAGCAGCGCGCTCCACCAGCTCCAGCGGTTCTGCGGCGTGCGGTCGGGCAGGAAGCGCAGGTAGTCCACCTGCTCGCCAATCTGGCCCATCAGGGAGAACAGCACGCCGGTGGCCGCGCCAAACGCGAGCATATTGAACGCCGGCGAGGCCGCATCGCGCCCGGTGAATGCCGCCCATTGCGCCAGCACGCCGGGATCGTGGCGCAGGATGTAGGCGAAGGGCAGCACCAGCAGCACCGCCCACAGCGGCTGTGTCCACATCTGCAGCTTGTTGATCAGCGTGACGCCGAAGAACACCATCGGCACGATCACCAGCGAGCAGACCAGGTAGCCCACTGTCAGGTTCAGGCCGGTGGCAATGGCGAGCGCCTGGGCCAGGATGGCCGACTCCAGCGCGAAGAAGATAAAGGTAAAGGACGCGTAGATCAGCGAGGTGATGGTGGACCCGGCATAGCCGAAGCCCGCGCCGCGCGTGAGCAGGTCGATGTCCACGTTGGCCATGCTGGCGTGGTATGCCACCGGCAGCCCGATCAGGAAGATCAGCGCGCAGACCAGCAGGATGGCCGGGAACGCGTTCTGGAAGCCAAAGCTGAGCGTGACGCTGGCGCCGATGGCTTCCAGCGCCAGGAAGGACACGCCGCCGATGGCCGTGTTGGCCAGCGTGAACGGCGACCAGCGCCGGTAAGAGCGTGCCGCATAGCGCAGCGCGTAATCCTCCAGCGTTTCATTCGCGACCCAGGATTGATATTCTCGTTTGATGCGCATGGCGTGGTGGCGTCGGGTGCGATCCGGGTCGGGACGGATGGCTGGCAGCGGGCGCTCCGATTATTGTCTGAATCCGCCCCTCGCGCAATGACATGCGCGCGGCGCGGCAAAGGGTGCGGAACGCGCTGCAGCATGCCGTACGGATGCTGCGCGGCAGCATGGCGCGGCGCCTTGACATTTAGGGTGTCAGCGCAAACACTGGCCGGCAGTCTTCATATCGAAGAGGCCGCGGGCAGCGCCGCATAGCGCTCGCCGTTGCCCGAATCCGCTGTGCCCGATGCCATGGAGAATGCGCGGTTGCCCGCCCAGAATGCCGATAGCGCCTATAAGGCCGATAGCGCCGATAGCGCCGATCCCCAGGCCGGGGAGCTGATCTACCGTATCCACGCCGCGCGCGATGATGATGGCTGGCGCGGCGTGGTTGCGCTGGTGCGCGATCAGTTCGCCGCGGGCACGGCCGTGCTGGCGCGGCGGCACCTGGCCGGCGGCCAGGGCGCGGTGCTGCACGGCGCCCCGGACGACCCGGCGTTTTTTCGCACCTTTGCGCAGTACTCCGCGCGCAACCCGTGGTTCCTCTCCAGCACGGCCTACCAGCCCCTGCAGGTGATCAGCGGCGACGACATGCTGGGCAGCGGCGACCTGGTCCGCACGGACTACTACCAGGCGTTGCTGCGGCCCCATCGCTATCTGCATCGCTTGTGCGGGGTGGTGGCGCGCGAGGCGGATGTCGTCTACTACCTTGAGTTGTACCGGCGCGAAGACCAGCGGCGCTTTGCCAGCAAGGAGAAGGCGGAGTTCCGCGGCCTGCTGGCGCATATGGCGCTGTCGCTGGAAAACCGCTGGCACCGCCACAGCGCCGCCGACCTGAGCCAGGCGCTGATGTGCGTCATCGACGGTCATCCTAACGCGACCTTCCTGGTGGAGCAGGATGGCCGCATCGTCTACTGCAACCGCAGCGCGCAGGCGCTGTGCGGGCAGGGCAGCGGCCTGTACCGGGATGGCGAGTATCTTGCCGCGGTGATGCCGACCGATCACCGCACCTTGCACGAGATGCTGGCCACGCTAGCCGGGGCTTCCCAGGGACTTCCCCCCAAGGCCGGTGACATGCGCGACGCCCACCCGGGTCACGCCACGCTGGTGCCCACGCAGGTGCTGTCGGTTTCCGCGCCCGGCTTTGCCTTGCCCACGACGCTCACGTTGCAGCCCGCCGGTGCATCCATGCGCAACGGGCTGGGCGAGGAGCGCGCGCTGGTGGTGGTCAGCGCGCGCCGGCAGGGTGCGGAGCATGCGCACCACGATTGCCTGTTCGCGCGCCAGTTCAAGCTGAGCGAGGCCCAGGCGCGGGTCAACGCGCTGGTCTTCGCCGGCCACTCCATCGCCAGCCTGGCGCAGGTACTGCACGTGTCCGAGAACACGGTGCGCAGCCACCTCAAGCAGATCTTCCAGAAGACCAACACCCATGGCCAGATGGAATTGGTGCGCCTGCACGCGCAGCATTGCCCGCCGGCCTGAACGTCCCTCACCTGGCCATCGCGCCGTTGCCTTGTCCGCTGCCTTATCCATTGCCTCATTCAATTGGGTGAGGCCACCTCACCCAGCCACATGATGCGCGGAATCCTCGTCGTGAAGGATTCGCATCTTCTCGGGCCTGCTTATAGTTGACCCGTCGCCACGCGGCCGCCGCGAGGCAGCCGGCGCCAACAGAAAAAGAACAACCAGAATCCGTCACGCAGGAGATACGCCATGCTAGGCCTGACGTTGCTTTACGTAGGTGCCGTGCTGTGCCTGAACGGCTTGTGGCTGCTGGGCAAGATTGGCGACCGTGAGATCTGGGTCGTCAATATCTTTGCCGGCGGGGTGACGATGCTGGTGTCGCTGCGGCTGATCTTCGGCGGCGAGGCGGACAGCGCATCCATCAAGGCCGGCGCGCTGACGCTGCTGTTCACCTTCACCTACCTGTGGGTTGCGCTCAACCGCTTCAACGGCGCGGACGGACGTGGCCTGGGCTGGTTCAGCCTGTTCGTGTCGGTCACGGTGATTCCCGTCGCCATTGATGCGCTGCGCCATGCCAACTCCGTCTGGGATACCTGGTTCGCCTGGTGCTGGGTCGGCTGGGGGGTGCTGTGGTTCCTGTACTTCCTGCTGCTGGCGATGCAGCGCCCGATCCTGAAGTTCACCGGCGTTGCCACTGTCCTGGCAGGTATCGCCACCGGCTGGCTGCCAGGCTATCTGCTGCTGAGCGAATCATTCAGATAGACCGCAAAGACGTACCGCAAAGATCGACCACAGCGCGGCGGCGGGCAGCCGCACGCGACCAACGCTGATCCAGGCATGCAGCCAAGGCGGCTGCATCGTTTCAAGGCCGCAATCCGGCGACTGACCGGACACACACCAAGGAGACAGGCACATGGCAGATACCCTGATCAAGGTCGATCTCGCGCAATCGGCGTACGAGAATGAACAGGTCCACAACCGCTGGCACCCGGACATTCCCATGGCCTGCTGGGTCAATCCCGGCGACGAGTTCATCCTGGAAACCTATGACTGGACCGGCGGCTTCATCAAGAACAACGAGTCGGCGGATGACGTGCGGGACATCGACCTGTCCATCGTCCACTTTCTCTCAGGGCCGGTGGGCGTGCGCGGCGTCAAGCCGGGCGACCTGCTGGTGGTCGACCTGCTGGACGTAGGCGCCAAGCCCGAAAGCCAGTGGGGCTTCAACGGCTTCTTCTCGAAGAAAAACGGCGGCGGGTTCCTGACGGACCATTTCCCGCTGGCGCAGAAATCCATCTGGGACTTCCACGGTGTCTACACCACGTCGCGCCATGTGCCCGGCGTGGAGTTCGCCGGGCTGATCCATCCCGGGCTGATCGGCTGCTTGCCCGATCCCAAGCTGCTCCATACCTGGAACGAACGCGAGACAGGGCTGATCAAGACCGACCCCGATCGCGTGCCGCCGCTGGCCAACCCGCCGTTTGCCGCGACCGCCCATATGGGCAAGCTCGTTGGCGACGCCGGCAGGCGGGCGGCAGCCGAGGGCGCGCGTACCGTGCCGCCGCGCGAGCATGGCGGCAACTGCGACATCAAGGACCTGTCACGTGGCTCGAAGGTGTACTTCCCGGTGTATGTGGATGGGGCAGGGCTGTCGGTCGGCGATCTGCACTTCAGCCAGGGCGACGGCGAGATTACCTTCTGCGGCGCCATCGAGATGGCGGGGTGGGTGCACATGCGGGTGAACGTGATCAAGGACGGCATGGCGAAGTACGGCATCAAGAACCCCATCTTCAAGCCCAGCCCGATCACGCCGACCTACAACGACTACCTGATCTTCGAAGGCATCTCGGTCGATGAACAAGGCAAGCAGCACTACCTGGATGTCAACGTCGCCTACCGTCAGGCCTGCCTGAACGCGATCGAATACCTGACCAAGTTTGGCTACTCGCGCGCGCAGGCCTACGCCATCCTGGGCACGGCGCCGGTGCAGGGGCATATCAGCGGCGTGGTGGACATCCCCAACTCCTGCGCCACGCTCTGGATACCGACGCAGATCTTCGACTTCGATATCCGGCCGCAGGCCAATGGACCGACTGTGCATATCAAGGGCGGTGCCGACGTCCTGCTTTCGCAGGATGCGGCCTGAATGCCGATCTGAGCGCCAGCCAGAGATGTGAAGTCCCGGCGAGCGCGGGCTCCCGCCTTCCTCCTCCTTACCCAAGGGGGCCCGCGCTTGCCACTTTCCACCAAGCGGAGAGACCTGTATGCCCATGTATGAATACGCCTGCGAGGCGTGCGGCAGCTTCACCGCGGTGCGCCGCATCGACGAGCGCGACGCGCCGCAGCCATGCCCCGGCTGCGGCCACGCGGCCCGGCGCCAGGTCACCGCGACCATGCTGGCCCTGATGCCCTCGTCCCGCCGCGTCGCGCATGCGGGCAACGAGCGCAGCGCCCACGCGCCATCGAGTTCCCAGGGGCACCGCCATGGGCCAGGTTGTGGCTGTTCGGGCGGCAGCGTCGGCCTGGCCGGCAAGCCGGGCGCGGCCAAGTCCTTTCCCGGCACGCGGCCCTGGATGATCAGCCACTAGGGGAACCAGCCCGATGGGAACCAGGCCGATCGCCATCCAGGCTATTCGCCAACGACGATCGAGCCGCGCACCTGGTCCAGCAGCGGCAGCCATGCGCCGCGCGCCGTGTCGCGGCACGAGAGGATGAGCAGCAGTTCCTGGTCCGGCGTATAGATGTCGAAATGCTGCACGTAGATCGTGCCTTGCGCGCCGGTGCGCACGTAGTTGATTGCAATCGCCGGCCAGCCACCGATTTTTTCGATGCGGGGCTCGTCGATGGAGAGCATTTCCCTGCCCGATGTCTTCAGGGAGTCGCGCATCCTGCGCTCGAAGCTCGCCGCGTATGCCAGAAGCAGTGACCTGTCGAACCGGCGGACCTGCTCGGGCGTGACCGGCGCTTGCGCCATCGAGTTGACGATCACGGCTGCGTACGGATTCTGCACATTGGATACGGCATGCAGGAGGTTGACCGTCTGGCCCGCCGGCGCCGGGACGATGGAGACACCCCCCGCCGCGTCCGCGATGGTGCCGTGGGTCCGTCCCCGGGACCCGGACAGGATGGTCCAGTCCTTGGGAACCTGAACGGCAACCTGCCTGGCAAGCACGATCCGCACGAAAGGCACTGGCGCGCCCCCACCGGCCTGGGCGAAACACGGCGCGGAATTCAGGGCCAGGCCCAGCGCGCAGGCAGTCGCTGCCGCCAGCACAAGCCTGCCGCATTGCGCACGCATGCTCCCTCCGTCGTGATCCCGAACAGGAACAATATAGACGCGAAGCGGCTATCCGGCACGGATCCGGGCGTCGCACGAGCGCCATCGTCGTTGTCCGGCCCGATGCCGGGGTGCACGCCAGTGGCCGCTGCGGCTGGCGGGTCCCATGCGCATGGGACAGGGGGGCAGGGGGGCGGGGCAGGAGAGGGCTTAGCCCGCCACCACATTGCGCGGCGAGCCGGCCGCGAACGCCGCGATATTGTCGATCAACTGGTCCGCCAGCGCCTGGATGGCCTCCCGGCTCGCCCAGGCCACGTGCGGCGTGAGCAGGAAGGCGGGGTGGTCGCGCAGCGCGTGGAACGGGTGGCCGGGGCCGGGGGGCTCCTGGGTGGCTACGTCGAAACCAGCCCCGGAAACCTGTCCTTGCCGCAGCGCGTCGACCAGTGCGGCCTCGTCGACCAGGCCGCCGCGCGCGGTGTTGATCAGCAGCGGGCGGCGCGTCATCTGCGCGAACTCCTCGCGGCCGATCAGCCCCGCGTTGGCGGGGGTCAGCGGGCAGTGCAGCGTGATGATGTCGCTCAGGCGCAGCATGTCCGCGAAGGGCGTGTGTTGCGTGTCGGCGCTGTGCTGGCCCTTGCGGGCGGCGTACAGCACCTTGAGTCCCAGCAGCCGGGCGATCTCGCCCACCGCGCGGCCCAGGGTGCCGCCGCCGACGATGCCGATGGTCGAGCCGGCCAGGTCGTGGATCGGATAGTCGTGAAAGCAGAACTGCCCCGAGGCCTGCCAGCGGCCCGAGCGCACCGCGTCGCAATAGGCATGCAGGCTGCGGCGCAGCGCGAAGATCAGCGCGAAGGTGTGCTCGGGCACCGTATGCACGGCATAATTGCGCACGTTCGACACGCAGATGCCCCGGGCGGCGCAGGCGCGCAGATCGACGTGGTCGGTGCCGGTGGCCGCGATCGCCACCAGGCGCAGGCTGGCGGCCTCGCGCAGCACCTCGGCCGGCAGCTTGACCTTGTTGGTGATCACGATCTGCGCGTTGGCGATGCGCGCGGCCACTTCATGCGGCGCGGTGGCGTCAAAGACCGTCAGCTGGTGCGCGAACGGCAACGCGCGCAGCACGGTCTCGGGGGCCAGCGTGCCGCGGTCCAGGAAAACGACTTCCGGCGTGGTCTGGGAGGGGTTCATGATGTTTGTGGTGTTTGCCTGTCGGTAAGCCTGGGTGGTGAATACGCCATGCCTCCGACCATCGGCCGGCGCGCGTGGACCGGCCATGGTGGCCCCGGGCGCCCAAATTGACAATGCCGTTCTCGTCCACTAGCCTTTCCCGATTCTCAAACTCGGGCATGGCTTGACGGCCCTGGCCATCCGGCCGCCATCGATGCCGCCGCCCACCGGACGCTTTCGCGTGATCAATCCCGCCCATCTCGACCTGCAGTCCCTGCGCCTGTTCCTGGTGGTGGCGCAGAGCGGCAGCTTCACCAAGGCCGCCGAGCGCACCCACATGACGCTGTCGGCGCTCAGCCGCCGCGTTGCCGACTTGGAAAAGACCACCGATTGCGCCTTGTTCGTGCGGATGCCGCGCGGGCTTGAACTCACCCCGGCCGGCGTTGGGCTGGTCGGCCATGCGCGGGCGGTGCTGGATACCGTGAATCGCCTGGCGGGCGACATGAGCGATTTCGCCATCGGCGTGCGGGGGCATGTGCGCGTGTGGGCCAACACCTCGGCCATCATCCAGTTCATGCCGCGGGACCTGGGCGTGTTCCTGCACGCACAGCCGCTGATCCGCGTCAGCCTGGAGGAGCGCATGAGCGGCGAGGTGATCGCGGCGGTGGCGGGCGGGCAGGCGGATATCGGCGTGTTTGCCGACAACGTCGCGGCCGGCACGCTGGAAAAGTTCGAATACCGTCGCGACCGCCTGGTGGTGCTGGTGCCGCCAGATCATCCGCTGGCGGCGCGCGCCGAGGTGGCCTTTGCCGATGCGCTCGAATTCGATTTCGTTGGCCTCAACCAGGGCAGCTCGCTGCTGCAGCGGCTGGCCGACGCCTCGGCCGCGCTGGAGCGCGTGCTCAAGCTGCGCGTGCAGGTCAGCAGTTTCGATGCGATCTGCCGCATGATCGAGGCGGGCCTTGGCATCGGGGTCTTGCCGGAGGGCGCCGTGCGCGCCGAGATACTTGGCGCCGGGTTGCGCGCCATCCGCCTTGCTGATCCGTGGGCCTCGCGCACGCTGTGGCTTGGCGTGAAATCGGTCGCGGCGCTGCAGCCCGAGGCGCGCAAGCTGTTCGATCACCTGCTGGCGCCGCACTGAGGCGGCCGCTTCAGCCTTGCGTTTTCGGAAAGGGTGCTGGCGCAATCCGACATGTTCATGTGCCCGCGCGACTGCCATGATGGCTCCCGGCTAAACCGCACAGAGAGCAAGCGCGACATGATTGACCACCTCGACCACCTGGTGCTGACCAGCACGGATGCCGGCGCGACCATCGATTTCTATACGCGCGTGCTCGGCATGCAGCTGGAAACCTTCGGCAAGAACCGCGCGGCGTTCCGCTTCGGCAACCAGAAGATCAACCTGCATGTGCGCGGTGCGGAGTTCGAGCCCAAGGCGCACCTGCCGGTGCCCGGCGCGCTGGACCTGTGCTTCATTGCGTCGATCCCGCTCGATGCGGTGATCGAGCGGCTGCGCGCCGCCGGCTGGCCCATTGTTGCGGGCCCGGTCGCGCGGACCGGCGCCACGCAGAAGATCCGCTCCGTCTACGTGCGCGATCCGGACCTGAACCTGATCGAGATCTCCGAGCTGGACGCGCCGTGACCGGCGCGACGGCGTTGAATAACGTGCCGGCGCGAGCGCTGCGCGTGCTGCTCGCGCCCGATTCGTTCAAGGGCAGCCTGGACGCGCCGGCGGTGGCCCGGCATATGGCCTGCGGCATCCGCCATGCGCTGCCGCACGCTCTGGTCACGCAGGTACCGATTGCCGATGGCGGCGAAGGCACGGCCGCCGCGGTGGCCGCGGCATGCGGCGGGCGCTGGCATGCGGTGGAGGCGACGGATGCCAACGGCCAGCCGGTGCGCATGCCGTTTGCCGCCTGCGAGAACGCGGCGCTTGGCACCTTTGCGATCTTCGATGTGGCGGCCGTGGCCGGCCTCCCAGATGCGGTGGCGGCGCCCGGCGCGCGCACCACGCGCGGGGTAGGCCAGGCCATACGCGGGATTGCCGCGCGAGGTTTCGCCACCATCGTCATTGGCCTGGGCGGCTCCTCGACCAACGATGCCGGCGCCGGCATGCTCTCGGCGCTGGCGTTCGACTTCCTCGATGCCGCGGGCGAGCGCATCGACCCGGTACCCGACAATCTTGCGTCGATCCGCAGCCTGCGCCCTCGGGTCGATGCGGGCCTGCTGCAAGGGCTGCGCCTGGTGGCGCTCACCGATGTCACCAGCCCTTTGTGCGGGCCGGATGGCGCCAGCATGATGTTTGGCGGACAAAAAGGGGTGACGGACCTCGCGCAAGCGGACGAGGTAATCGGCGAGTTCGCGGCCCGTTGCGAGCTGGCGCTCGGTTGCCACGCAGCGCAAGCGCAGGGCGCGGGCGCTGCGGGCGGGCTGGGCTTTGCCTTGCGGCTGCTTGGCGCGCCATTGCTGCCGGGAGGCCGCTTTATTCTCGACACTGCCGGGTTGGCGACGGTGGCCGGGTACGACTGGATCCTGACCGGCGAAGGCCGCTCTGATCGCCAGACCTTGCTTGGCAAGGGCCCGGCGCTGGTCGCGGCACTGGGGCGCCGGCACGGCGTGCCCGTGACCCTGCTATCGGGAGCGATTGCCGATGGCGCGCTGCTGCGCGAGGCATTCGATGGCTGCTTCTCGGTGCAGGCCGGCCCTGCGTCGCTGGCTTGGTCGATCGCGCAGGGCGGGGCGCTGCTGGAGGCCGCCGCCGCGCAGTTGGCCCGGCTTTATGCGGCCGCGCGGCGTTCCGCTTAGAAGGACGACCAGTCGGACGCCGGCGCCGAAGCCGCAACGGCACGCGGTGCCACCGGCGCGGCGCGGCGTGGCGACGACGCCGCGGGCCGGCTTGCGGCTCGCACGGCATGGGGCGCCGGCGCACTCGCCGCGCCGGCTACGCCATGGTTGCCCAGCCTGAACGCGGCCACCGTGTCGTTCAGCTTGGCGGCTTGCTCTTCCAGCGATTGCGCTGCCGCCGCTGCTTGCTCCACCAGCGACGCGTTCTGCTGCGTCACTTCATCCATCTGGCTCACCGCGTGCGCGACCTGGTCGATGCCGGCGGTCTGCTCGACGGACGCGGCGGAGATCTCGCCCATGATGTCGGAGACGCGCTGGATGTCGCGGATGATCTCGGTCATGGTCGAGCCCGCCTGGTCCACCAGCGCGGTGCCGGTCGTCACGCGCGCCGAGGATTTGTCGATGAGGTCCTTGATCTCCTTGGCGGCGCTGGAGGACCGCTGCGCGAGCGAGCGCACCTCGCCCGCGACGACCGCGAAGCCCCGGCCTTGCTCACCGGCGCGCGCTGCTTCCACGGCCGCATTCAGCGCGAGGATGTTGGTCTGGAAGGCAATGCCCTCGATGATGCTGATGATGTCAGCGATGCGGGCCGAGCTCTCGTTGATCTCGCTCATGGTCGCGACCACGTCGCGGATCACTTCGCCGCCGTGATTGGCGGTTTCCGATGCCGTGGCCGACAGCACCGCAGCCTGGCGCGCGTTGTCCGCGTTCTGCTTGACGGTGGTGGTGAGCTCTTCCATGCTGGCCGCGGTTTCTTCGAGCGATGCGGCCTGCTGTTCGGTACGCGACGACAGGTCGATGTTGCCGGCGGCAATCTGCCTGGTGGCCGCCGCGATCGTTTCGCTGCCCGTGCGCACGGACAAGACGGTTTGCGCCAGGCCGTCCTGCATCTTCGCGATGCCCGACAGCAACTGGCCCATTTCATCCTGCGAGCGGATTTCAACGGGGCGGCTCAGGTCGCCCGCGGTGATGTGGCCGAAGTGCGCGAGCGCCGCGTCGAGCGGGCGCGCAATGGCGCGACGCAGGGCTACCCAGCTATAGATGGCCAGCGCCAGCCCCGCCAGCAACGCGGCAATGGTGATCGTCCTGAAGGTGGCATAGGACGCCTCGGCAGCCTCATAGCTGCGCTTGGCCAGGGCTGACTGGAACTGGCTGAGCGTTTCGCCGCTGGCTTGCAGCGCAGCGTAGTACGGCGTTTGCGCGACCCCCGCCTCGATGATCTTCTGGTGGTCGGCCGACTTGACGGCGGCGGCGAAGGCATCGAGCGCGACGTACAGCGCCTTGCGCTTGGCAATGACATCCTGGGCCAGCCGCTCTTCTTCCGCGTCGCGCGGCAAGGACAGGTAACGCTGCCAGGCGGACTCTGACTGCGCGAGGAATTTCTCCGTGCGGGTCAGCAGTTCGGCAGCGTGGGGAGATTCGGGATCCATGCCAGCGCTGAACAGCGCCGTGCGGACCCGGCCCAGCCAGATATCAGCTTCCGCGATCGCCATGGCGCTCGGCATCTGGTTGGCATACGTGGCGTGGTTCGCCGCATTGCTGCGCGACATGCCGAGCAAGCCCAGTGCACCGACGACGAGCAGCAAGACGGAAAGCACGAGCATTGCAATGGCGAGCCGTGCCTTGATGGTTAAGTTGGGGAGCATTGTTTAATCCATGGATTGAGAAGGATCTCAATGCTCGTTTACGGCGACGCCATTTGAAGTTGAAGCAAGGCTTCGACGCGCACTATGTCTGCTACAACCACGAACGCGCGGAGCCAATCGGGCGCGCGCGTCGTTGGTAGCCCCCGGGCAGGCAGGAGGGCGAAGCTGTAGGTCAAACTTGTCTACCAGGGCGAACACAGATTCCCGCTGTCTGGACAATGAAGGCCTCGCGGCCGCTCGCTCGGAACGTGCTGCGAAGCCCGAGGAAGAACGCATGGGAAACCGCCACACATGCCTTCAACGGCGCATTGCGCGCGCTGGCGTGATTGGCGCAGCCACCACCATCTCGCGCACCATCGCGCGAAAGCGCGTCACGGCTGCCGGCAGCGCGCCTTGGCGCATCGCGAGGTGCAGGGGCGCGCTCAGCGGCGGGCTCTCGCCCAGCGGGCGATAGACGATGTCCTCGCCACCCAGGCGGTGCATGGACGCGGGCACCACGGACACGCCAAGGCCTGCTGCCACCAGGCTCAGCGTGGCCGGCAGGCGCGGCGCTTCCTGCGCCACCAGCGGGCTGAAGCCCGCGGCGCGGCAGGCGGTCAGGATCGCGTCATACAAGCCGGGCCCGGTGGGGCGGCGATAGAGGATGAACGGCTCGCGCGCCAGCGCTGACAGCGGCAGCGCGCCGGCCTGCGCTGCCAGCGGATGCGCGGCCGGCAACGCCGCCAGCATCGGCTCGTCCAGTACGGCCTCGAGCACCAGCCCGGCGGTGCTGCCCACCGGCGAGCGGACGAACGCGGCGTCCAGCCGCTCGTGCAGGATCGCGTCCACCAGCTCGCTGGTGCCGGCTTCCTCCAGCGTCACGGCAACGCCCGGCACGCTCTCGCGAAACCGGCGCAGCACGGCGGGCACGAAGGGGTGCAGGGCGGCGGAGCTGGTAAAGCCCACCGCCAGCCGCCCTTGCTCCCCGGCCGCGGCGCGGCGCACCACGTCGGCCACGCCTTCGGCCCGGGCCAGCACGGCGCGAGCCTCTTCCAGCAATGCCAGGCCGGCCTCTGTCGGGCGCACGCCGCGCGGCAGGCGGCGCATCAGCAAAACATCCAGCTCCTCCTCCAGCCCGCGCAACAGGCGCGTGAGCGG
The DNA here is from genome assembly GCF_058801495.1 of Cupriavidus sp. GW822-FHT03E04. NCBI lineage: Bacteria > Pseudomonadati > Pseudomonadota > Betaproteobacteria > Burkholderiales > Burkholderiaceae > Cupriavidus > Cupriavidus sp. GW822-FHT03E04. Next base: position 419,138 of record NZ_JBXANI010000001.1, on the reverse strand, counting down.
CGGCTGCTGCATGCCCAGGCGCTCGGCGGCGCGGGTGACGTGGCCTTCCTCGGCCAGCACGACGAAGGCGCGCAGCCGGCGTAGCTCAATCATTGCCATACTCCCAAGGTATTGAAAACGTGTTCAATATGCATTGGAAATCATAGCAGTTCGGCTCTATCCTGACGGCATGCATCGGGCATCCACGGAGCACGGCCATGCAAGAACAAGATCTGGGCAATGACAACGACAAAGACAACGACAAGGACGCCAATCTTCCCGCGTCGTCGCACCCGGGCAACCTGCTTGCGTTCCTGGCGTGGCTAGACGCCATGCCGCGCACCTTTGCCGACACCATGGAGGCATGGCGCACGTCCTGCCCAAGGCTGTCCGCGTGGGAGGATGCGACGACGGCCGGCCTGGTCGGCATGGCGTCCCGGCCCGGCGTGCCGCGCGCGCAGGCCATCGTCGCGCTGACCGCCAAGGGCAGGGCCGCGCTGCAGCAGGCCGGGCAGGCCGCGACGCCAAATGCTCCAGATACCTACGATGCGCCAGATACTCCCGATCTTCCGAGGCACTAGAACCGAACCCGCAAAGGAGCAGCAATGACTTGGTCAGCCAAGCAATACGTGAAATTCGAGAACGAACGTACCCGTCCGGTGCGCGACCTGCTGGCCGCGGTGCCGGGGCGCGAGCCGCGCGTCGCGGTAGACATCGGCTGCGGCCCGGGCAATTCGACGGAAGTGCTGGCCGCCTGCTTTCCCGGCGCGAGCGTGACCGGGCTGGACAGCTCGGCCGACATGGTCGAAGCCGCGCGCAAGCGGCTACCGGCGTTGAAATTCGAGGTGAGCCGCATCGAAACCTGGTATGACCCGGGCCCTTACGACGTGATCCTCGCCAATGCCGTGCTGCAATGGCTGCCCGACCACGGCCGCCTGCTGCCCGCGCTTGCCGCCAAGCTGGCGCCCGGCGGCAGCCTCGCGATCCAGGTGCCCGACACGCTGGACACGCCCGCGCACCGCCTGATGCGCGAAGTCGCCGCCGACGGCCCGTGGGCCGCCAAGCTGGCCGCCGCTTCGCAGGCGCGTACCGGGCTGCAGGGGGCTGGCTGGTACTACGAACTGCTGCGCGCGCATTGCGCAGCGGTCGATGTCTGGCACACCACCTACCACCACGCGCTGGCCGGTGGCCCTGCCGCGATCGTGGAGTGGTTCAAGGGCACCGGCCTGCGTCCCTTCCTGGATCCGCTGGATGAAGCCGAGCGCGCTGCCTACCTGGAACGCTACACCGCGCAAGTGGCGTGCGCTTATCCGCCGATGGCGGACGGCACGGTGCTGCTGCCGTTCCCGCGGTTCTTCATCGTGGCCACGCGCTGACCGGAACCGGGGCCGCAACCAACAGCGTGCGCAGTCTCAAGCAGCCTCAGGCCTTGCGCAGGTAGCAGGCCTTGAGCATGAAGCTGCCGGCGTCCATCTTGCAATCGACCTCGTGGTCGCCGCCCACCAGCCGGATGCTCTTGACCTTGGTGCCCATCTTCAGCGTGATGGACGAGCCCTTGACCTTCAGGTCCTTGATCAGCACCACGGCGTCGCCGTCGTTCAATACGGCGCCGTTGGCATCCTTCACCACGGCCTGGTCGCTGTCATCATCCTGCGCGGCGGCCACCATGGCCCACTCGTGGCCGCAGTCGGCGCAGACGTAGTTGTCGCCGTCGGGGTAGGTGTTCTCCAGGGCGCATTGGGGGCAGGCGGGGATAGTGGGCATGACGGCTTCCGGTTACTTGAGGCTTGAGGCTTTTGAGGGGCTAGAGTATAGCGGGCGGCGTTGCCGCCCAAAGCCGCTTAGCTTTTCCCAGCGGCCGCGTTACGCTGGCGCGCCACGAGGCGCAGACGCGCGGGACGTTGGTGCGCCAGGCCGGCCTAGTTGCCGTTGCCGGCTTCCTTCGCATCGCGCAATGCCCGCGCCTGGCGGTTGCGTCCGCTGCCGCCGCGCCGCCGGTCCGCTAGCGGCAGGCCGCCGCGCGCGGCCATCTGCCGGGAGCGCTGCTCCAGCCGCATCAGCATGTCATCCAGTTGCGCCACTTCCTTGTCTTCGAGCGCATCCAGCAGTTCAAGGTTGACCTGTTTCGTCAGCGGGAAGATCTCGCCGTACAGGGCTTCGCCCGCAGCGGTCGGCGCCAGCGTGACCTGCCGCGCATCATCGGGCCGCGCCACCCGGCTGATCAGCTTCTTGTCCACCATCGCCGTGATCGTGCGCGAAGCGCGGGGACGGTCCAGGTGGGCCAGTTGCGCCAGCTCGGACGAGCTCATCGCGCCGTGCGCGCCCAGCAGCGCAAGCAAGCGCCATTCCCTGCGGGTAATGCCGAATTGCCCTTCGCAATAGCGGATCACGATGCCGCCGGCATCCGCCAGCAGACAGCTCAGCCGGTAGAGCAAGAGGTCTTCGATCGATTGCGGCTGGCTCAGGCGATCGGAGGCGGGATTGGAAGCTGGCATGGAGGCGGCCCAGGTGAATCGAATCATAGGTTCGTGATCGCGCGCCCTGGCAAGGCGGCGCGCGAGAAGCCGCATTACAGGCCAGCGGCGCCACGGCGTCAAGAAATGCGACGAATGCTACACCGCCGCTGGCGCGCGTTCGGCCACGCCGTATGACCCGTTCAGATAATCCTGATTCTCTCGCACCGGCTTATCCGGCAACCTTCGGCCAACACCCTAGAACAGGCAAGCGCCCCAGCTTGCCGGCCTGAGTTTCGGAGACAACGATGATTGGCATGACCGCGATGAAGCACGTAGGCACTGGCTTGAAGTGGATGGTTTTCGGACCGCTTGCGGCGGGGCTTGCCTCGGGCGCGATGGCCGTGGATGCGTTCCCATCCAAGCCGGTCACGCTGGTGGTTCCCTTTTCGGCGGGCGGCCCGACGGATGTCGTGGCGCGGGCACTTGCGCAGGCGATGTCCAGGGATCTCGGGCAAAGCGTGATCGTGGAGAACCGCCTCGGTGCCGGCGGCACGGTCGCGGCGGCCTATGTCGCGCGGGCCCAGCCGGATGGCTACACGATCCTGATCCACCACAACGGGATGGCGACGGCGCCCGCGCTGTACAAAAAGCTGTCGTACAGCCCGCTGAGGGACTTCGAGTACATCGGACAAGTCGCGGATGTCCCGATGACCCTGCTCGGGCGCAAGGACCTGCCCCCGGCCACCACGCAAGACCTGGTGAAGTACGTCGCCCAGAACAAGGACAAGGTATCTCTGGCCAACGCCGGCCTGGGGGCGGTATCCCAGCTGTGCGGGCTGCTGTTCGAGGAGGCAGTGCATGTGAAGCTGAACGCGATTCCCTACCAGGGCACCGGGCCGGCGCTCACGGCGCTGCTCGGCGGGCAGGTCGACCTGCTATGTGACCAGACCACATCGACACTGCCGCATATCAATGCCAACCGGCTCAGGTTCTACGGCGTGACCACGCCCAAGCGCATCAAGGCGCTGCCCAATGCCCCGACGCTGCAGGAGGGCGGCCTCAAGGGCTTCGAGATGAAAGTCTGGCATGGTGTCTACGCGCCCAAGGGCACGCCGCCAGTTGTCACCGCGCGCCTGACCAAGGCGCTGCAGAAGGGCTTGCAGGACCCGATGGTAGCGAAGCGCCTCGATGACCTTGGCGCCGAGATCGTGCCCGTCGACAAGCAGACGCCGGACGGGCTGCATGGCTGGCTCAAGACGGAAAGCGACAAATGGCAACCGCTGCTGAGAACGATGAAGGTGGAAGCGGACTAACGTTGGAGATGACAGCGGGCCATGGCTCGCCGCCATGGCAAGCACGCCGCCGTGCAACCGCAGCGCGGCGTTTTTGCGTTCGGCGCCGCCTGGGCGCGCGCTGCAGGCATGTCGTTCGCTGATGGCAGCAGCGTCATTTTCTATTTCACCATTCACGCACCCGCTGGCTACCATCGTCTCCACGGGCTTGGCGATTTGCCCCGAGCCCGCACCATAACAATCTGGAAGAGACATGAAACGCTTGATTGTGCAAGTCGGGGTGGGTGCGCTCGTCGGCGTTGGCGCGCACGCCCAGCCGGCATACCCCGACCATCCCATCCGCATGGTGGTTGGCTTCGCCGCGGGCGGCAGCACGGACCTGGTGGCGCGTATCGTCGCCAACAAGGTTGGCATGCTGCTGGGCCAGCCGATCGTGGTCGAGAACCGGGCAGGCGCGGGCGGCAGCATTGCCACCGACGCCGTCGCCAAGAGCAAGGCCGATGGCTACACGCTGCTGTTCGGCACCAGCTCGCACGCCATCAACGCGTCGCTATACAAGACGCTTCCCTATGACAGCGGCGCGGTCGTGCCCGTGTCCATCGTGGCCGCCGTGCCGATGGTGCTCTCGGTGAACCCATCGGTGAAAGCCAGCACGGCAAAGGAGCTGGTCGACGATATCAAGAAGAAGCCCGGCAAGTACAGCTACGGCTCCGCCGGCAAGGGCAGCGCGTTGCATATGGCCGTGGAGCTGCTGAAGTACCAGGAGCACCTGGACGTCGTCCACGCGCCTTACCGGGGTGCCAGCCAGGCGATCCAGTCCGTGATGTCCGGCGACCTGCAGTTCATCACCGATGCCGTATCCACCTCCGCGCCCATGATCAAGGCCGGGCGCCTGAAGGCGCTCGCGGTCACCACCGGTACGCGTTCTAGCGTGCTGCCGAATGTTCCGACGATGAAGGAGGCGGGCTTTCCCAACTACGAGGCATCGATCTGGAACATGGTGATGGTGCCGCGGGGCACGCCCGCGCCCGCGATCGAAAAGTTGAGCGTGGCCCTGCAGCAGGCCGTCAAGGATCCTGAAGTGCGGGAGCGGATGGAGAAGATCGGCGTGCAGCCCGTGGTGGATTCCAGCCCGGATAAGGCCGCCAGGTTCGTGCAGGCGGAGACGCGCCGCTGGGCGGAGGTGATCAAGGCGGGCAACATCCAGGCGGACTGAATGCGGGCCCGGCAGGCTATGCGCCAATCCAGGTGGCGCCCGGCCAGGCGCCATCCAGCACCAGGCGCTTGATCAGCGTGACCAGTTCCGCCGAGGCGAAGCTTGCGGCAGGCGACATCCGGCGTGTGGCCGGATGCGCCAGCACGATACGCCGGGAAAGGTTGGGCGAGGTGATCGGCGCCGCGGCCAGCGTCCCTTTTTCCAGCTCTTCGGAGACGGCGGAGCTGGGCAGCACCGTATAGCCAAAGCCCTTGGCAACCAGGGATTTCTGCACGCTCAGGGAGTTGGTCTCGACGGCGATCGTGAGCGTCACCCCCGCCACCGCGCACGCATGCTCGACCACAGTGCGCAGGCCGTGCGGCGCATTGGGCAGCACCAGCGGCAGGTCCCGCAGGCTCTCGATGGTATGCGCGGCGCCCGCGGGCACGGTGCCGGGGGCGCCAATCAGGCAGAGCTGCTCGTCGAGCAGCGCCTCGACCTGCAAGCCGGGGGACGCCTTGATGTCGTACAGCAGCGCGATCTCGACGTCGCCCGCCTCCAGCCATTGCAGGAGGTTGCCCGCGTAACCCACGTTGAGCCGCACGACCAGTTGCGGGTGCTTGCCTTTGACGGTAGCGACCAGCTCCGCGGCCAGCAGCTCGCACGTGCTGGGCAGCAGGCCGACGGCGGCCATGCCGGAGATCGCCCCGGCCACCGGCTGGATCTCCGCCTTGGCCCGGTCGAGCTCGCGCAGCGCGCGGCGCCCGTACTCAACCAGCGTCCGGCCCGCGTCGGTGAGGACCATGCCGTGCCGTTCGCGCTCGAACAGCTCTACGCCGAACTCCTCCTCAAGCAGCCGCACATGCCGGGAAACGGCCGGCTGCACGATGCGAAGAAGCTCGGCGGCCTTGGTGGCGCTGCCGGTCTCGGCAATGGCCAGGAGGGCGCGAAGCTGCTTGATGTCCATGGGCGTGATCCTGTGATTCTGGTGGTTGGCCGGCTATCCAAATTACTGATGTAGGAATCAAATTATTCTATTTCATATGAGATTCCATTCAATTTTATGATAACAGCGTTGTTCCCTACCCAGATCACTTCCCATGACAAATCCAAATCCAAATCCAAATCCAAATCCTGAGCCTCTTGCCTGGCAAGAGGACATCTTCCAAGTCATCAAGCAAGCCGGGGTCCGGCAAATTGCCTATGTGCCGGATGCCGGGCACTCGCACGTCATCAAGCGGGCCAAGGCCGACCCGGCGATCCGCGACATTGTCCTCACCACCGAGGAGGAGGGCGTCGGCGTTGTCAGCGGCGCGTGGCTGGGCGGCGAGCGCGCGGTCCTGCTCATGCAGAGCAGCGGCGTGGGTAACTGCGTGAACATGTTCTCGCTGCTGGAAAGCTGCCGGTTCCCGTTTTTCACCATCGTGACCATGCGTGGCGAGTACGCCGAGTTCAATCCCTGGCAGGGGCCGATGGGACTGGTTACCGAGGCGGCGCTCAAGCTGATGGGCATCACGGTGTACCGCGTGGACTCGCCGCAAGACGCTGCCGAACTGGTCGACGCGGGCCTGGCTAGCGCCTTCGACGCCGGGCAACGCGTGGCGATTCTTCTTTCTCAAAGCCTCATCGGCCGCAAAAACTGGGTGCGCTGAACCTATGACTACCTTGACCTCCAAGCCGGCGATCGACCGCCGCGAATTTGTTGCCACGCTGCTCAGGCAGTTTCCCGATGCGCTGGTCGTGACCGGTCTCGGCTCGCCTTCGTACGACGTCTTTGCCGCCGGCGACCGCCCGGGCAATTTCTACCTGTGGGGCGCCATGGGCGGCTCAACGTCGGTGGCGCTGGGGCTGGCCCTGGCACAACCGCAAAAGCAGGTGATCGCCATCACCGGCGATGGCGAGCAGTTGATGGGCATCGGCAGCCTGGCGACCGCCGCGGCGCAGAACCCGAACAACCTCGCGGTGGTGATCCTGGACAACGGCCACTTTGGCGAGACCGGCATGCAGCAAAGCCACACCAGCCTGGGCACCAACCTGGCAAAGGTGGCCAAGGCGTGCGGCGTGCCGTCCACGCTGGAGATCTTTGACATGGAAGAAGTGCAGACGCTGGTGCAGGCGATCAGGAATGCCGACGGCATGACCGTGGCGCAGGTGCGCATCGCCGCCGAAGAGCACCAGCGCGCCTTGCCGCCGCGCGATGGCGTGTTCGTCAAGAACCGGTTCCGCCAGCATCTGGGCTTCGCGCCGTTCTAGCCGTCCCGCCGCAGCTTTCCATCCTGTGCCTCCATCCTGCGAGTCCATCCTGCGCTTTCAATCTGACCGGACAACATTGCACCATGAAGCAATATCAAATGTTCATCGACGGGACCTTCGTGAATGCAAGCGACGGTCGCTGGTTCGAAACCCAGAATCCTTTCACGGGTAAAGCCTGGGCAGAGGTAGCCCGCGGCACGGCGGCCGATGTGGACCGCGCGGCCGGCGCAGCCGATCGTGCGTTCCGCGCGGGCCCCTGGGCGGCGCTGACAGCCACCCAGCGTGGCGCGTTGCTGCGCAAGCTCGGCGACCTGATCGCCAGGGACGCGGAGCGCCTGGCTGAGTTCGAAGTGCAGGACAACGGCAAGCTGCTCGCCGAGATGAGCGGGCAGGTAAAGTACCTGCCGCAGTGGTTCTACTACTTTGGCGGCCTGGCCGACAAGATCGAGGGCACGGTCATCCCGCTCGACAAGAAGGGCTACTTCAACTACACGCGCAGCGAGCCCCTGGGCGTGGTGGCCGCCATCACGCCCTGGAATTCCCCGCTGATGCTGCTGGCGTGGAAGATTGCGCCGGCGCTGGCCTCCGGGTGCACGGTGGTGGTCAAACCGTCGGAGTTCACCTCGGTTTCCGCGTTGGAACTGGCGCTCCTGTTTCAGGAGGCAGGCTTTCCGCCCGGCGTCTTCAACGTCGTGACGGGTTTCGGCGCGGAGGTCGGGTCGCCGCTCGTCACGCATCCGCTGGTCAGGAAGGTCACGTTCACGGGGTCCGATGCCACCGGCCGCGTCATCAACCAACAGTGCGCGGCACAGTTCAAGCATGTCAGCTTGGAGCTTGGCGGCAAGTCGCCTAACATCGTGTTCAACGACGCCAATCTGGACGATGCCGTCAACGGCGCCGTCTCCGGGATCTTCGCGGCCAGCGGACAAACCTGCATTGCCGGTTCCCGCCTGCTGCTGCAGCAAGACATCCACGATGCCTTCGTCGAGAAGCTGGTGGCGCTGGCCAGGACGGCAAAGCTTGGCAACCCCATGAATGCCTCGACGCAGGTCGGCCCCATCACCACGCCGGCGCAGTACGACAAGGTGCTTTCCTACATCCGGATTGCCAGGGACGAGGGCGCCCGCCTTGTACTGGGCGGGCAGCCTGCGTCGTGCGGGCAAGGGTGGTTTGTCGAGCCGACCATCTTCTGCGGGGTGACGCCGCAAATGCGCATCGCGCGCGAGGAGGTCTTTGGCCCGGTGCTCTCCGTCCTGAAGTTCAAGGATGAAAGCGAGGCGATAGCGATCGCCAACGATAGCTGCTACGGCCTTGGGGCGGGCGTGTGGACCAGCGATATCGGCCGGGCATTCCGCATGTCCGAGAAGATACAGGCCGGCACCGTGTGGGTGAATACCTATCGGGCGGTCAGCGTCATGTCGCCCTTCGGCGGTTACAAGGATTCCGGCCTGGGGCGGGAGAACGGCATCGACGCGATCCGGGCGTATCTCCAGACCAAGAGCGTCTGGATCAATACCGGCGCGGGCTCCGGCAATCCGTTTGCCATGCGGTAGGCGCCAGATTGGTGGGAGAGATCGGCGAGACGTTCACGTGCTTAACCGATCAGCTTTGCCGGGCTCCCGCCGGCAGCCTGCGCCACGCTGATCAGCTCGTCGATCAGGGCGCGCGCGCAGCCGGGCAGCCCCTGCAGTTCGCGCACGATGACCGCGCGCTCGCGGATCACCCATGGTTCGTCCAGCTCGACGATGGCGAGCTTCATGGTCTGGCGGTGCCGCAGCGCCGCGGACAGCGGCACCACGCCAATGCCCACGCCCGCTTCGATCATGCGGCACATGGCTTCGAAGCTGCGAATCTGGATGCGGATCTGCAGCTTGCGCCGTTGCTCGTGGAGCAGATCGGTGAGGAAAGCATGCAGGGTGCTGCCCTCGTGCAGGCTGACGTGCTCGTACTCGAGGGTGTCGGCGAGCGAGACCTTGCTCTTTTGCGTGAGGGGATGGCCGACGGGCGTGGCAAGCACGAGCTTGTCCGTGCTGAAGTGCACCACTTCAAGCCCTTCCGGGTTCACGGGCCCGGAGATGATGCCGAGGTCGGCGCTGCCGTCGAGCACGCCGCGGATGATGTCCCGCGTCAGGCGCTCCTGCAGGTCGACGGTCACGGCGGGGCGCACCGCCATGAAGCGCGAGAGCACTTCCGGCATGAACTCCGTGACCGCGGTAGTGTTCGCGAAGATGCGGATGTGACCGACGGAATCCTTCGAGAACTCCTCGAAATCGCTGCGCACGTGTTCGAACTGCCGCTCGATGACCCGCGCATGGCGCAGCAGCCGTTCTCCGGCGGGCGTCAGCGCCAGCCCCCTGCTCTCCCGGTAGAACAGCCGGGTGCCCAATTGCTCCTCCAGGGACTTGAGGCGCGCGCTGGCCGCGGCGGGGGACAGAAATGCCTTTTTCGCACCGCGAGAGAGGTTTTCTTCCTCGGCGATGCGGGCAAAGAGCCTGAGGTCGGCAAAGTCAAAGTGCATGGATACTCCTTCGCCGCCACTGTACCAAGGGGTCGCCGGTGCCGCAATTCATGCGGCGGGCCCGCTGGCAAAGCGATGGTTTCCATTGAAGCGAATGGCTGGTTCGAGAAAACGAGATGGTCCGATGCCCTCCACTCTGGGAGACTAGCTTCGGTGCGCATTGCACCAGGCGTGCTGCCCATGCGTGGCGACTTCCGGCCGGGCCGGGGCGCCGTGGACCCACTTCTCCCGTTTGCCGCTGCACTGCGCAGGGCAGGCGGGCCCAGACTGAACAAGGCTGCTATGCGTCCCCTGGATGGCATCACCGTCGTTTCCCTCGAGCACGCCATTGCCGCGCCGTTCTGTACCCGGCAACTGGCGGACCTCGGCGCCCGGGTCATCAAGGTCGAGCGGCCCAAGGTGGGTGATTTCGCGCGCGGCTACGATGAGCGGGTGGATGGCCTGTCCTCGCATTTCGCCTGGACCAACCGTTCCAAGGAAAGCCTGGCGCTGGACCTCAAGCACAGCGAGGCCCCGGCCATCCTGGGCAAGCTCCTCGGCCAGGCCGATGTGCTGGTGCAGAACCTGGCGCCGGGCGCGGCGGACCGGCTCGGCCTTTCCTATGCGGCGCTGTCGCAGCGCTATCCCGCCATGGTCGTCTGCGATATTTCAGGCTATGGCAGCGATGGCCCCTACCGGGACAAGAAGGCCTATGACCTGCTGATCCAGGCGGAATCCGGCTTCGTCTCGATCACCGGCACCCCCGATAGCCCCGCCAAGGCTGGCTGCTCCATTGCCGATATCGCGGCTGGCATGTATGCCTACTCCAACATCCTGGCGGCGCTGCTGCAGCGCGGCAGGAGCGCAAAGGGCGCGCATATCGACGTGTCGATGCTGGAGAGCATGGTCGAGTGGATGGGCTATCCGCTTTACTACGCGTTCGATGGCGCCACGCCACCGCCGCGGGCCGGCGCCTCTCACGCCACCATCTTCCCGTATGGCCCGTTTGTCGCCGGCGACGGCAAGACCATCATCCTGGGCCTGCAGAACGAGCGCGAGTGGGATGCCTTTTGCCGCGTCGTGCTGGAGCGGCCGGAACTGACAACCGACGAACGCTTTGTCTCCAACTCCCTGCGCACCCAGAGCCGCGCGGCGCTCACCGACATCATCACGACGGTGTTCTCCGCCCTGACCATCGAGGCGGTGATCGAGCGGCTTGAGCGCGCCCAGATCGCCAATGCCCGCATGAACGACATGCGCGACGTCTGGAACCATCCGCAGCTCAAGGCGCGCGAGCGCTGGACGTCCGTGCCGTCGCCCGTGGGCATCATTCCGGCGCTGCTGCCGCCCGGCACGCCACAGTCGTTCGCGCCGCGGATGGACGCGATTCCCGCGCTCGGCCAGCATAGCAAGAGCATCCTGCTCGAACTTGGCTACACCGCGGACGACGTGGTTCGGCTCAGTGCCGAAGGCGCGATCTGACCCTATGCCTTCCATCCCGGATAAAGATCCCATGGCCGCCGCCGCTATCGCCCGTTCCTATCTCTTCGTGCCCGCCAATCGTCCCGAGCGTTTCGCCAAGGCCAACGCCTCGGGCGCGGACGCGGTCATTCTCGACCTCGAGGACGCGGTGTCCGACGAGGACAAGTGCCGGGCTAGGGGGCTGCTGGAGGCGTACCTGGCCGACGGCGGCTGCGCCATGGTGCGGATCAACGCCACGCAGACCGAATGGTTTGAGGATGACGTGCGCCTTTGCCGCGAGAAAGGCGTGACGGGCATCGTGCTGCCGAAGGCGGAAAGCGCGGCGGACGTCGCGCTGGTGACCAGGCACCTTCGGCCCGGCGTGCAGGTGCTCCCGCTCATCGAGACCGCCAGGGGCATGGCCAACGTCAAGGAGGTGGCCGGTGCACCGGGCGTCGACCGCCTGATTTTCGGGACCGTGGATTTTCGCACCGAGCTGGGCATCGAGGGCGACGACCAGGAGCTGCTGTTTTTCCGCTCCATGCTCGTCCTTGCGTCGCGGGTCGCGGGCATTGCGCCGCCGGTGGACGGGGTGACGGTTGCGCTCTCCGATGCCGAGGCGCTGCGCAACGCTGCCGAACGCGGGCGGCGCCTGGGCTTCGGGGCAAAGCTCTGCATTCACCCTGCTCAGGTGGGCGAGGTCAACGCCGCCTACCGGCCAACCGAAGCGCAGCTTGCCTGGGCCACGCGAGTGGTCGAGCAGGCAAGGTCAGGCCCGGGCGCATTCCAGCTCGACGGCGAGATGATCGATGCGCCTGTCATTGCACGCGCTATGAGCCTGCTCGAGCGCGCGGGCCGGGCGCCGGCCTGATCCGCATCAACGACTGACCATGACCAGAACATAACCACAGAGAGATTGATGGACACTGCCAACCTGAAGGCGTGGATCGGTAAGTCAACCGAGTCCCAGGACGACATCACCGCGTTTCCCGTCAAGGCGCTTAGCGCGACCCTGGACCGCGAAGACGCGGCGCCCGTGCACGGCGATGCCTTGCCCCCGCTCTGGCACTGGCTCTACTTCTTGCCGCTGCACCGGCAGTCCGAGCTGGGCATCGACGGCCACGCCAATCGGGGCGGGTTCCTGCCGCCCGTGCCGCTACCGCGCCGCATGTGGGCCGGCGGGCGCCTGCGTTTTCACCAGCCGCTGCGCCTGGGCGATGCCGTGTCGAAAACTTCCACCATCCTGGATGTAAGCGCCAAGGCGGGCCGCACCGGCTCGCTGGCCTTTGTGACCGTGGAGCATCGGTACTCGGGGCCGCAGGGCCTTGCGGTGACGGAGGAGCACGACATCGTCTACCGCGAGGACGCCATCCCGGGCGCGGCCGCGCCGGACCCGATCGCCGCGCGCACGGACGAGGACTGGTCCCGCGAAATCGTGCCCGACCCGGTGCTGCTGTTCCGCTTTTCCGCGCTGACCTTCAATGGCCACCGGATCCACTACGACCACGACTACGTGACCACGGTCGAGCACTACCCGGACCTGATCGTCCACGGCCCGTTGCTGGCCGTGCTGCTCCTTGACCTGGTACGCAGGAACCTGCCGGACGCCACCGTCAGCCGTTTTTCCTTCAAGGGCGTGCGGCCGACCCATGTGCCCCAGCGTTTCCAGGCCTGCGGCAAGCTGAGCGAGGACGGCAAGACGGTCGCGCTGTGGATTCGCCAGGCGGGCGGCGCTCTCGCCATGACCGCCACCGCTGAGCTTGGCTAAGCCAGGCACCTCCAGATCCAGCCGAACCAGGCAAAGACGAACACTCACGGAGACATCTCGTGCTGAACAAAGTCGATGAACACCAGGAAATCCGCGAAGCCATCCGCGACTTGTGCGGGCAGTTCTCGTCGGAGTATTTCCGCAAGATCGACGAGGCCCGGGGCTATCCCGAGGCATTCGTCAATGCGCTGACCACCGCTGGCTGGCTGGCGGCCCTGATCCCCGAGGAATACGGCGGCTCGGGGCTGAGCCTCACGCAAGCCTCGGTCATCATGGAAGAGATCAACCGTGCCGGCGGCAACTCGGGCGCCTGCCACGGCCAGATGTACAACATGGGCACGCTGCTGCGCCATGGCTCAGGGCAGCAGAAGCGCGAGTACCTGCCGAAGATCGCGAGCGGCGCGCTGCGCCTGCAATCCATGGCGGTCACCGAGCCGAGCACCGGGACGGATACCACCAAGATCAAGACCACCGCGGTGCGCAAGGGCGACAAGTATGTCGTCAACGGGCAGAAGGTCTGGATCTCGCGCGTGCAGCACTCGGATCTCATGATCCTGCTGGCGCGGACCACGCCGCTGGCGGAGTGCAAGAAGAAGTCGGAAGGCATGTCCATCTTCCTCGTCGACCTGCGCGAAGCGATCGGCAAGGGCCTGACGGTGCAGCCGATCCTCAACATGGTCAATCACGAGACCAACGAGCTCTTCTTCGACAACCTGGAGATCCCGGCGGAGAACCTGATCGGCGAGGAGGGCAAGGGCTTCAAGTACATCCTGGATGGCCTGAACGCCGAGCGCACGCTGATTGCCGCGGAGTGCGTCGGCGACGGCTACTGGTTTATCGACAAGGTGACCAGCTACGTCAACGAGCGCATTGTGTTCGGCCGGCCCATCGGCCAGAACCAGGGCGTGCAGTTCCCCATCGCAAGGGCGTTCGTCAACGTGGAGGCGGCGAGCCTGATGCGCTTCAAGGCTGCCAGGCTGTTCGACGAGCACCAGCCCTGCGGCGCCGAAGCCAACATGGCCAAGCTGCTGGCCGCGGATGCCTCCTGGGAGGCCGCCAACGCCTGCCTGCAGTATCACGGCGGGTTTGGCTTTGCCGCGGAATACGACGTGGAGCGCAAGTTCCGCGAAACCCGCCTGTACCAGGTCGCGCCGATCTCGACCAACCTGATCCTGTCCTATGTCGGGGAGCACATCCTTGGCATGCCGAGGTCGTTTTGACGCTTCGTTGGGAGGATTGGATGGCAGCGTAGCGCCGGTGCCTGGCGCCACGCCGCGCAGCGCCCAGCCGCCCAGCTGCTCAGCCACTCAGTGATATGCAGAACCGCTGGATCGCTTGGCATGCCTGGCGCAGCGACTCGGTGTCCAGCGCGTAGGCAAGGCGGATGTAGGGCGCAAGGCCGAAGGCGCTGCCGTGCACGACGGCCACGTTGGCCTCGTCCAGCAGCGCAAGCGCAACGTCCTCGTCCGTGCTCAGCAACGTGCCGGCGGGCGTGCGCCGGCCGAGCAGGCCTGCGCAGGAGGCGAATGCATAGAACGCCCCGCCGGGTACCGCGCAGGCCATCCCCGGTGTTTCGTTGAGCAGCCGGACCATCAGGTTGCGCCGCGCCTCGAATATCCGCCGCGTGTCGGCGACGAACGCCTGCGGCCCGCTGAGCGCTGCCAGCGCGGCGTGCTGGGAGATGGCGCTGGCGCCGGAGGTTTGCTGGCCCTGGAGCTTTTCCATGGCCTCAAGCAGCCAGCGCGGGCCAGTGCCAAAGCCGATGCGCCAGCCGGTCATGGCGTAGGCCTTGGATACGCCGTTCATCGTCAGCGTGCGCGCCGCCAGGCGTGGCTCGACCGCGGCGATGGTATGGAAGCGCTCGCCGTCAAACGTCAGGTGCTCGTAAATGTCATCCGACAGGATCAGCACATGCGGGTGCGCCAGCAGCACCTTGGCAAGCGCCGCCAGCTCGCCGTGCGTGTAGACCGCGCCTGTGGGATTGGAGGGCGAATTCAGGATAAGCCAGCGTGTCGCCGGGCCGATCGCCGCGGCGAGGACGGCCGGCGTCAGCTTGAACCCGACGTCCGCATCGCACGGCACCACCACGGCATGCGCCCCGCACAGCTGGACCATCTCCGGGTAGCTGACCCAGTAAGGCGCGGGCACAATGACCTCGTCGCCCTCGTTCAGGGTGGCCGCCAGGGCGTTGTAGATCACCTGCTTGCCGCCGCTGCAGACGATGGTGTCCTGCCAGGCCACGTCGAGCCCGTTCTCGCGCCTGAACTTGGCGGCAACGGCTTCGCGCAGGGCGCGCAGGCCAGCGACTTGCGTGTACCGGGTGTGGCCCTGGCGAATCGCGTCGACCGCGGCGTCGCAGACATGCACGGGGGTATCGAAGTCCGGCTCGCCCGCGCTGAGCGAAATCACCTTCGCGCCGGATGCGCGTTTTGCCGCCACGCGGTCCATCATCCGGTAAGTGGCCGAGGGCAGGGCGCTGGCCAGGTTCTCATTCAAGCGTTGTACATCGGTTGTCATCAGGCCTTCCTCTGCAGCGTGTGGTAGCCCAATGCCGCGCGGGCTTCCCCGAGGGTTTTCCCATTGGCGATGTGCTCGCGGATCCGCGCTTCCACGGACTCGATCTGGCGTGCCAGTTCGGCAACCTCGCGAGCCCGGTCGCGCGGGACGACGACCACCCCGTTGGCGTCCGCCACGACGATGTCGCGGGCGCAGACGCGCGCCGTGCCGATGGAGACCGGCGCATTGATCGCTTCGACCTGGACACGGTCCTTGCCGGTGCGCATGAACCGGCCCCGCGTGAACAACGGATAGCCGTCGCCGAGCGCCTTGGCCACATCCCGGCACACACCGTCGATGACGGTAGCCGCGATGCCGCGCGCGCCGGCGTACTGGGTCATGATGTCGCCCCAGACCGTGCAGTCGGTGCGGCCGTCGTTGTCGATCACCACCACGTCGCCTTCGGCCACGTCATCGATGAAGTCGCCGACCGTGCCCGGCGGCGTGCTGGCGGACACGTATCTGACGGTGTAGGCCGGCCCGACCACGACTTGGGCGTAGTTGTCCAGCGGCGCAATGCCAAGGCACTGGCCGGGCAGGCCCAGCTTGTCCATGGCGTCGGACACACCCGGTGTATCCAGGCCTGCGAACAAGGCCGATAGTTCTTTGTCTGCTGCGTTCATTGGGTATTTCCACTGTGGATGGCGTCGAATTCCTTGTCATGCATGACTTCAGCGACCGAGCGTCCGGCGCGCACGGCCTTGACCATCGAGTCCTGGCGACGTGCAATGCGCTCGCCAAGCGCCACGATGTCTTCGATGCGCTCGGCCGCCACGAACACCGTGCCGCAGCGATCGGCTAGCACGTAGTCATCCTGATGAACAACCACGCCCGCAAAGTTGACAGGTTCTCCGGCGCCCACCTGCACAACCCGGTTGCGCGCGCTGATCATGGTGACACCACGCCCGAACACGGGGTAGCCGATCGACTCGCTGCCTTCGATGTCGCGGCTCAGGCCGTCGATCACCGAGCCGCGCACCTGCCTGGCGGTGGCGGCATTGGCCAGGATGTCGCCCCAGCAGGAGACGCCATCGATGCCGCCTGCAATCACAAGCACACGGTCATCGGTGTGGATCGCGGCGACGACCGGGGTGATCAGGTGCACCGTCGGTTGGGCATCCGTCTTGTGGCCCAGCTGGATGGTGCTGGCCCGGCCAACGATCTTCGGGCAGTCCCAGAGCGGGCGAATGCCGAAGGTCGCGCCGGGGAGGCTGTAAAAATCGAGGGCATCCGACACCGTGTTGGTATCGAGTGCGGCGAGGCGGTCGAGCAAGGAGCGTGAGGTGGGGGAGGTCATTTCGAGCCTGCTAAGCGGGTTGCCAGGGGGTTACCAGCGGTTGCCAGGCTTGCACTTTCGGCGATGGAGCCCAATCTGTAAATTCCGAATCCGGTAAGCTATCCATATGTAAAACCTATCAAGGCAGCCATGATCAATTTCCGGCTTGTCCGTCACCTCTGGGTGTTCCTGGCTGTCGCCGAGGAGCAGCATTTCGGGCGTGCCGCCAAACGGCTGGGCATGTCCCAGCCGCCCGTCACCGAGCAGATCCAGATACTGGAGCAGGCACTCAAGGTGAAGCTCTTCGAGCGCTCAAGGCGAGGCGCGCAGCTCACGCCGGTTGGCGCGGCGCTGCTGCCGGCGGTGCAAAAGCTCGCGGAGCAGCTGGAGCGGCTCGACGTGGCGGTGCGCGAAGCCGTGCATGGGCAGACCGGGCTCCTGACGATCGGCGCGATCTCGTCCGCGATGCTCGATACGCTGCCTGCGCTGATCGACCATCTCAAGGCCGCGTACCCGCAGCTGACCATTTCCGTGACGGAGATCGATAGCGTCGACGCCGTGCCCGCGCTGGAGCGCGGTGATGTCGATCTGGCCTTCGCGCGCCTGGAAGGGGAGCTGGGCCCGTCGATCCAGTCCATTGCTCTCAAGCAGGACCGGCTGGCGGTCGCGCTGCCGCGGTCGCACGCCCTGGCCGAGGTGCCACGTGTCAGGCTGGCGGCGCTGGCAGATGAAGAGTTCGTGATGTTTGCCCGGCAGGTCAGCCCGGTCTACTACGACAGTCTCATCGCGACCTGCCGCACTGCGGGCTTCTCGCCGCGGGTGCTGCACCAGGTGCGCACGGTGTCTTCGCAGATCGCCTTCGTCGGGTGCGGGCAGGGCATCGCGCTCGTTCCCGCCTCCTTGAAGAAGGCCGCGCCGGACAATGTCGTGGTCCGGCCGCTGAAGGAGCCCGTGAACGTGGTGACCACCGCGATGGCGTGGTCCACCACGCGGGAAAACCCGATGGTGGCTAACGTCGTCGCTGCGCTTTCGGCCGGGAAAGCAACGGCGCGGTTGCGCAAGGCCAGGGCTTGAGCGGGCGCTTCGGCGCGTGGCGTGTGACATCGCGCGCAACCTGTCCATCCCGGCGTGGCCGGTGGGCCGCGATGGACCGTCGATGGGGCCGGAAATGATTGATTAGAACAATCGACGGCATGGCAAGTAGAGTTGTCCGGCATGATGGCGCCGTGAGGCGCCGCAGTGCCAGTGCACACATAACAACGGAGACCATGCCATGTTCCATCGCCTTGCCGCCCCGCTGCGGGCCGCAACCCTTGTGCTCCTGCTCTGCGCGCCGGGACTCGCTGCGCACGCCCAGGAGCGCTATCCGGCCAAGCCGGTGCGCTTCGTCAACTCATTCCCGCCGGGCGGCCCGTCAGACCTGCTCGCCCGCTCGGTGGCCGAGGTGCTGCAGGGCGAGCTCAAGCAGGCCTTTGTGGTAGAGAACAAGCCTGGGGCGGGCGGCAACCTGGGCGCGGGCGCGGTGGCCAAGAGCCCTGCCGATGGCTACGCGGTGCTGTTCGGCATCGATACCACCTTTACCGTCAATCCGCATATCTACAGCGCCATGCCGTTCCGGCCCGGCGAGCTCAAGCCCTTGATGATACTGGCCAGTTCGGGTTTGCTGGTAGGCACGTCGCCGTCGTCCGGCATCGCTTCCTTGCCGGACCTGGTCAAGCAGGCCAAGGCAAAGCGCCTGAACTTCAGCTCCGGCGGCAGCGGCAGCCCGGGCCACCTGGCCATCGAGGAGTTCCAGCGCGCCACCGGCCTCAAGCTGAACCATGTGCCTTACAAGGGCAGCACGCCGGCGGTGACCGCCGTGGTGGGCAGCGAAGTGGATGGCGGCTTCCTGGCCACGCCCAGCATGCTGCCCTTCGTCAAGGCGGGCAAGGTGACGGCGCTGGCGGTGACCAGCCACCAGCGCTCGCGGCTGGCGCCGGGCATTGCTACCGTGGCCGAGCTTGGCATGAAGGAACTGGAGCATGAGGTACTGTATGTGGCGATGGTGCCGGCGGCCACGCCGGAGCCGGTGGTGCGCGTGCTCGAGCGTGCCATCGCCGATGCGCTGGCGCGGCCCGATGTGCAGGCTCGCATGCAGGCGCTGGACCTGCAGCCCGAAGGCATCACCGGCGCGGCGGCCGCGCGGCGGTTGTCGGACCTGTCCGAGCGATATCGTCAACTCATTGTTGCCACCGGCATGAAAGTCGAATGAAACCGAACCTGATCTATATCGTCGCCGACGATCTTGGCTACGCGGACCTGGGCTGCTATGGCGGGCGCGAGCCGGTCTCTCCGGTACTCGACAGCCTGGCCGCCAACGGCCTGATGCTGACGCAGGGCTATGCCAACTCGCCGGTGTGCTCTCCCACGCGCTTTGCATTGATGACGGCGCGCTACCAGTACCGGCTGCGCGGCGCGGCCGAGGAGCCGATCAACAGCAAAAGCCGGGGCAGCAACACGCTGGGCCTGCCGCCGGCGCATCCCACCTTGCCCTCGCTGCTGCAGGCGCAGGGCTACCGCACGGCGCTGATCGGCAAATGGCACCTGGGCTTTGCGCCAGCGTTCGGGCCGCTGCTGTCGGGCTATCAGGCATTTTTTGGCCCCATGGCGGGCGGTGTCGATTACTTCACGCATTGTGATTCCAGCGGCCGTCACGATCTGTGGCACAACGACGCGCAGCACCAGGAACCCGGCTACCTGACCGATCTGCTGTCGCGGCGCGCGGTAGATTACGTGACGCGCATGAGCGGGGAGGGCGCGCCGTTTTTCCTGAGCCTGCATTACACCGCGCCGCACTGGCCGTGGGAAACCCGCGATGACGCCGCGCTGGCGCCGCAGGTCAGCAACAACCTGTTCCATCTCGACGGCGGCAACATCCACACCTACCGGCGCATGATCGGCCACATGGACGAGGGCATCGGCTGGCTGGTGGACGCGCTGCGCCGGCTCGGCCAGCTCGACAACACGCTGATCGTCTTCACCAGCGACAACGGCGGCGAGCGCTTCTCGGACAACTGGCCGCTGGTGGGCGGCAAGATGGACCTGACCGAGGGCGGCATCCGTGTGCCATGGATCGCGCACTGGCCCGCGATGATCGCGCCGGGTGGCACCAGCGCACAGCACTGCATGACGATGGACTGGTCGGCCACGATGCTGGATGCGGCGGGCGTGCAGGCCGATCCCGGCTACCCGCTGGACGGCGTGTCGCTGATGCCGTTGCTGCGCGACGCGGCGCACCGCTTCCACCGCCCGCTGCACTGGCGCATGAACCACCGCGACCAGCGCGCGCTGCGCGACGGCGACTGGAAGTATCTGCAGGTGGACGGACACGAGTACCTGTTCGATCTCAGCCGCGATGAGCGCGAGCGCGCTAACCTGGCGAAGCGCGAGCCCCAGCGGCTGGTGGCGATGCGCGAGGCTTGGCTGGCATGGAATGCGGGCATGCCGCCGATTCCGGAGGATGCCACGGTCAGCCTGGGGTATTCGGCGGCGGATATGCCGCAGCGGTAACGACCCGGCCGCGGCTCCGATCCGCACCTTGGTGTATCGTTGAAGATTGCGCGAAACGCGGGAATCTCCAACGGGAATACATCGAATGCTGACGATCTGGGGCCGTGCGAATTCGGTCAATGTGCAAAAGGTACTGTGGGGTTGCGAAGAACTTGGCTTGCCGTTCCGGCGGATCGACGCCGGCATGCAGTTCGGCGGCAACAACGAGCCCGACTATCTCGCCATGAATCCCAACGGGCGCGTCCCGACCATCATCGATGGCGATTTTGTGCTGTGGGAGTCGAATTCCATTCTGCGCTACCTCGCCATGGAGTACGGCAAGTCAGGTGCGCTGTACCCGGCCGGGCCTAAGGTGCGCGCCAGCGTGGACCGCTGGCTGGACTGGGCGCTGTCGACCTTGCAGCCGGCGGAACGGCCGGTCTTCTGGGGTTTCGTGCGCACGCCCGCCGCCGAACGCGACGTGGCTCGCCTGACGGCCGAAGCCGGCGTGGTGGCCGGGCTGTGGCGCTTGCTCGACCAGCACCTGGAAGGCCGCGACTATATGGAAGGCGGCGGCTTCACGCTGGCCGACCTGGTGCTGGGCGCCTACGCACGCCGCTGGTTCGGCCTGGACGCCCAGATCGATCGTCCCGCGCTGCCCAATCTCGAACGCTGGTATGCGCACGTGGGCGAGCGCGCCGGCTTCCGCCAATACGTTGCGGCGCCCTTGAGCTGAGCCTGGATCCCCTCATCACGAACCGATCGCGAACCGATTTCCATGACTATCACCCTGCACACCTGGAATACGCCGAACGGACGCAAGATCAGCGTCGCGCTCGAGGAAATGGCGCTGCCTTATGCCGTCAAGACGGTGAACATCACCAAGGGCGAGCAGCATCAGCCGGATTTCCTGCGCATCAGCCCCAACAACCGGATCCCGGCCATCGTCGATGCGGATGGCCCCGATGGACAGCCGATCAGCGTCTTCGAATCCGGCGCGATCCTGCTTTACCTGGCCGAGAAGACCGGCAAGTTCCTGCCGGCGAGCTTGCGTGACCGTGTGCCGGTGCTGGAGTGGCTGATGTGGCAGATGGGCGGCTTTGGGCCCATGCCGGGCCAGGTACATCACTTCCGCACGGTTGAGGCGGAGGCCGACCGGCACTATGGGCTCAAGCGCTATTCGGAAGAAACGCGGCGCCTTTACGGCGTGCTGGACCGGCGGCTGGCGGAGGTGGAGTACGTGGCCGGCGACCTGTCCGTGGCGGATTTCGCGATCCTGGGCTGGGCCTGGCGCCACGAGCGCCATAAGGTCTCGCTGGAGCAGTTTCCGAATGTCGGGCGCTGGTACGACGCCCTGTTTGCGCGTCCCGGCGTGCAGCGCGGCTTTGCGGTCAAGCTGGATGACCTGGCTTGACGCCGGCAAATCCGTACAAGCTCCATACAATCGCCACACCGCCTTCGCACTACCTTCGCACAAACCGGACGCCCATTTGACATGGGTCAAGAACCCGAATGGTGCCGCCCGCTAATATGATTTCCGTCATGGAGATGCGGGGGCGCTCTTCATGACTTGTCTACCCGTTTCCAGAATACGGAAACTTGGCCCGCGCCACGCAAGTGGGGCGGGCTTTTTTCTTGTCGCTTGTCCGCCCGGCGCTATCGGTTCCTATCGGCCCGGCTCATCCGGTTGTGCGCAGCGGCCAGCGCGTGGCAACTGCTAATATGCAAGACGGTCCCCGCAGACGGGCCAGCGACCCGCAGGTATATCCGGAGGACTCGAATGCCTCAGACAGAAGCCCCTTCGCCGCATGACGCCGCCGTGCAAGACCGCGTGTTCCAGGAAGGCCGCCTCTCGCTTGGCCTGACCTTGCCGATGCTGCAATCCGGTCAGGTCGTCGCGGACTTCCGCGAGCAGGTGGCGCTGGCCAAGCTCGCCGACGCGCTCGGATTCCGCGCGCTGTGGGTGCGCGACGTGCCGCTGAACAGCGTCGGCTACCCGGACCCGGTCGGGCATCTCGATCCCTGGGTGTTCCTTGGCGCGCTGGCCAGCCAGACCGAGCGCATCGCGCTGGTGAGCGGCGCTATCGTGCTGACGCTGCGGCATCCGTTGCATGTCGCCAAAGGGGCGATTTCAGTCAGCGCGTTGTCGCAGGGCCGCTTCGTGCTCGGCCTGGGCTCTGGCGACCGTCCTGCCGAGTACGCTGCGTTTGGGCAGGCTACGGCCGCACGGCGCGATTTGTACCTGCGTCACTGGGAGACGGTGGCGGCGGCGGTGGGAGAGCCTTCGCGGGTGATCCCGGATCAGTTCCATGACGACACGCCCGAGTTTTTCGTGCTCCCCAAGCTCCCCGCGCCCATTCCCTTGCTGGCCGTGGGCTCGGGCGGGCAGAGCGTCGACTGGATCGCGCGCCATTCCATCGGCTGGATGACCTATCACCGCGAGCCTGCGGTGCAGCGGGAGCGCTATCGCATGTGGCGCGCGGCGGTTGAGCGTGCCGCGCCCGGGCAGTTCCGCGCCTTTGGCGTGGCGATGCAACTGGACCTGAGCGCCGATGCCGGCGAGCCGCCTACCGCAATCTCGCTTGGCTATCGCACCGGGCGAAATGGGCTGAGGGAGTTGCTGCGGGACATGCGCGGCAGCGGCACGCATCATGTTTCGCTCAACCTGCAGGCATCCGAACGTGCGCCGCGAGAGGTGATTGAAGAATTGGCCGTCGAGGTCCTGCCGGCATTTCACGCGGACTAGTTTTTTCTCTTCGCTAAGCGATGTCGCGGCGCAGTGCCGCTTCCACGAACGCGACAAAAGCCTTGACCTTCGCGCTGGCCATGCGGCCGGTCGGAAATACCGCCCAGAGGTCGACCGGTGCCAGCGTCCATTCGGCGAGCACCTGTCTGACTTCGCCGCTGGCCAGTTCCGGCGCGAACATCCATTCGGAGCCGATCGCCACACCGATATCCGCGAGCACCGCGGCGCGCACGCCCTCGGCGGCCGTGACCCGCAAGCGGCCGGACACCCCGACGGATACCTCGGCGCCGTCCCGGCGAAATGCCCAGGCATCGCCGCCGCCCTCACGGTCGTAGACGATGGCCTCATGCGCGAGCAAGTCGGCGGGCACCTTTGGCTCGCCGGCAGCGGCAAAGTAGCGCGGCGTGCCGACCACGACCCGCCGGCTCTGCGCGATCTTCCTGGCGGTCATGGCCGAATCTCGCAGCGCGCCCATGCGCAGAGCGACATCCACTCCATGCTCAAGCAGGTCGATATTGCCATCCTCCAGCAGCACGTCCACCACCAGTTGCGGATGCTCGGCCAGGAAGGCTTTGAGGTGCGGGACGATATGCAGCCGCGCGAAGGTGACGGCCGCGGTCACGCGCAGGCGGCCGGAGAGACTGGTGCCCGAGCCCCTGGCCGCATGCTCCGCCGCATCCGCTTGCTCGATCGCGCGCTTGGCGTGTTCGTAGAAATTCTTTCCTGCTTCGGTCGGCGACAGGCCGCGGGTGGACCGCACGAGCAGCCGCACGCCGAGCTGTTCTTCCAGTTGTGCGACCGACTTCGATACGGAGGGCTGCCCGACCTTCAGCAGCCGCGCGGCGCCCGAGAAAGAGCCTGCCTCGACGACGGCAACCAGTGTTTCCATGGCAGTCATCCTGTCCACGATGCGCTTCCTCTCATTGGATTGCCGCCGGGTTATGCCCAGAAAGAATGAATCATATTCCCGCGGCTCGCCTACCGCCGTGAAGCGGCTTGACCGAACATGATTCCAGCGACGTGCACCTTCGCATCGAGCAGCTTACTTGGATCAGATGGAGTAGTCATCATGTCACTGCAGCAAAAACTCGACGCCTTCAAGGCGGACTTCAAGGCCGGCAAGGCACCGTATTTTGCACCGCCGGAAATCCATCCCATCATGGAGCGGGCCACCGCTCAACTGATTGCCTCGGGACAAGCAAGCCGCGCGCTGAAGGCGGGGGACAAGGCGCCCGTCTTCACGCTGACGGACCCGGAGGGCGCACCGGTTCCCTCGGAGGAACTACTGGCGCAAGGGCCTCTCATCGTCAGCTTCTACCGCGGGGTGTGGTGCCCGTATTGCAATATGGAACTGCAGGCGCTGGAGGAGGCCGTGCCGGCGTTCAGGGAAGCCGGCGCCAGCGTGGTGGCCATTTCGCCGCAGAACGCGGTCAATAGCCGCAAGTCCGTGCGCACCAACAAGCTCAGCTTTCCCATCCTCAGCGACACGCATAACGACGTGGCTGCCGCGTTTGGCCTGCGCTTCGCACTGCCGGACTATCTGGTGGATCTGTACAAGCAACTGAAGAACGACTTGCCCGCCTTCAATGGCGACGCGAGCTGGACGCTGCCGATGCCGGCGCGCTACGTGATCGGGCAGGATGGGACCATCCTGTATGCCGAGGTCAATCCTGACTACACGCACCGGCCGGAGCCTTCCGAGATGTTGCCGGCGCTGCGCCACGCCAAGGGCGGCAGGCAAGGGCAGCACCATCCTGTGTCGGTGTGATGGGTGAGCAAGACCGGCGGAATTGTACCGCCGGCTAGCCACGGCGGCCCAGGGAGTGCGCGGCAGGTGTGGCTGCGTCCCCTGGTGCCGCAAGGAGAGCACCGCTGGCCCTGGGCTCCAGGTTGCGGCAGGAACCTAGTCCGGCTGGCGCTTCTTCAACAGGTAGCGCTGTGTGCCTTCCATCACGAGCATCGCGGACTGGTTATGCACCGTGGAACGCATCGTCAGCACGCCGGTGCTCCGGTTCGGCGCGAGTTCGCTGACTTCCAGCGTGCTGTAGAGGGTATCGCCGGCAAAGACGGGATGCAGGAAGCGGCTGCTCTGGTCGATGAACCCCTTCAACGATTCCTCGACCATATGTGGAAAGAGCCCGGCGCCGGCGGCCGTCTGGATCACGACCTGGAAGCCATGGGCGAGCAGTTGCGGCATGCCGTGCGCGCGGCAGTATTCCACGTCGTAGTGCACGGGATGGTTATCGCCGCTGGCGAGTTGAAACGCGGCAAACATGGCATCGGTCATGGTGCGGGATGGCAGTACGAAGCGCTCCCCGACGGTGAAATCCTCGAAATACCGCTGTGCGCACATGCGGTGCTGGCTGGGGTCGAATGCGCTTGCAAAGTCGGGTCGGGTCATGCTTCACGGCTCCTTGATATCGGCCGCCTGCGCGACGGTCCGCCATTTGGCGATCTCACTGCCCACGTGCGCGGCGAGTGCCTGCGGCGTCGGATCGGACTCGAGAACCAGGCCCATCTCGAAGGCTCGCTTCTTGAGGCCGGGGTCGGCAAGCGCACGGCGCAACGCACCATTGAGCGTGGTGATCACCGCCGCCGGCGTTCCCGCGGGGACGAAGGCGCCATTCCACGTATAGGCTTCGTAGTCGGGTACCGCTTCGGCGATGGCCGGCGTGTCCGGTGTCTGTGCGAGGCGCGCTTGCATCGACGTGGCAATCAGCCGCACTGTTCCCGCGCGGACCTGCGCGAGTCCCGTCGGCGCGCTGTCGATCATGAAGCCGATCTGCCCGCCGATCAGGTCGGTCATGGCGGGCCCGGTGCCGCGATACGGGATGTGCGTGGTCTTCAGCGCGGCTTTGAGGTTCAGCAGCTCGGTCGCGACATGCGGTGCGCTGCCATTGCCGGCGGACCCATAGTTGATCTGCCCAGGATGCGCTTTGACGTACGCCAGGAATTCGGGGAGATTCCTGGCTGGGAAGTTCTTGTTCACCAGCAGGACCAGGGGCGCCTTGGCCGCCAGTCCGACAGGCGCGAAGTCCTGCGTGGTGCGGTAGGGCAGACGGGGCACGATACTCTCGTTGACAGCGTGCGCCACCGTCGTCAACAGGACCACATAGCCATCCGGCTTGGCCTTGGCCACATAGTCGGTGCCAACCACCGTGCCGGCGCCCGTGCGGTTCTCCACGATCATCGGCTCGCCCAGCTGCTTGCCCCATTGCTCAGCCAGCACGCGCGCAAAGGCATCGGTCGGTCCGCCGGCTGCATACGGCACCACGAGCCTCACGGCCTGGGCGGGCCATGCATCCTTCGCGCTGGCGCCACCGGGGTGCGCTGCGAGCAGCACAAGGATGGCGGGGGCGCTCCGGCGCAGGGTGTTCAGGAATCGCATGCGTTCACTCCGCTTCCGTTGAGGGCGATTGTTAAATGATTGTTGATGCCGGCACGCTCAGGCTTGCCAGGATGGCTTGCGCTTTTCCACGAACGCGGCGATACCTTCCTTTGCATCGTCCGTTGCCACCACATTGCCGAAGCTTTCCACCGCCGCGGCGACGCCGCGCCGGTAGTCGTTGTCATTGGCGCGCATGAAGGCCTTGCGTCCCATCTTGACGACGACCGGAGATTTCGCGCACAAGGTCTGGGCAAGCGCTCTAGCCTCGCGCATGACGTCCTGCTCGGGCACCACGCGGCTGACCAGTCCGAGGGACATGGCTTCGGCGGCGTCGAACGCGCGTCCGGTGAAAAGCAGGTCGAAGGCCCGGTGACGGCCAATCACACGCGGCAGGTGCGTGTAGTGGATGGCGGGCGTCAGCCCGACGTCGATCTCCGGATAGCCGAAGGTGGCCGTGTCGGCGGCGACGATCATGTCGCAGGAGATCGCGAGCGTCATGCCGCCGCCGCGGGCGGTGCCGTTCACGGCGGCAATGGATGGCTTGCCCAGGTTGAATTGCGCGTCGCACAGTTCGTTGTACAGCTTGTCGACCAGGCCATAGATCCGGGCCGGCTGCGCCCCGTGCAGCGCATCGAGGCGCAGCCCGGCGCAAAAGCGCCGGGGCAGGGCGCTGCCCAGGATGACGGCCCTGACCGAATCGTCCTGGGCCGCGCGTCGCAGCGCCGCCAGCACGTCGTCGATCATCGCCTCGTTCAAGGCATTGACCGGCGCGCTATCGAGGAGGATTTCCGCGACCCTGTCGCGCACTTCATATCTGACTGAATTGACTGAAGGCATGGTGACTCCTGATGTCATGCGGCCGTGCAAAGGCCGCCGGTTTTGCTGGCATCGGCGCTGGCAATCACGCCGCGCGCCTTGAATCGTTCAATGGACTCGGGCGTATAGCCCGCTTGCAACAGGATCTCGTCGGTGTGCTGGCCCAGCAAAGGCGGCGCGCGGTGCGCTTGCCGGCTGCCGCCGCGAAAGCGCACGGGCAAGCCCATATTCCTTATCTTGCCCAGCACCGGATGCTCAGACTCGGCGATCAGCGCGCGCTCGGCCACTTGAGGGTGCGCCAGCGCCTGGTCCAGCGTGTGGATCGGGGAGCAAGCCACGCCAGCCTTGCGCAATGCGTCGATCCAGTAGGCAACCGGCTGGGTCCGAATACGCGCCTGGACCATCTCGACGGTTTCGGTGAAGTGCGCGACACGGGCCGCATTGGTGGCGAACCGCGGTGCGTCGGCCACATCCTGCAACCCGGCGACCGGGCAGAAGCGCCGCCACTGCGCGTCGTTGCCGACGCCGATCATCACCGGCCCGTCGGCTGCGTCGAACACCTGGTAGGGCGCCATGGCCGGATGCGCGGTGCCCATGGCCCGCGGCACCTTGCCGCCGAGCCAATAGTTCTGGGCGAGATAGCCCATGAAACCCATCGCCGTATCCAGCAGGGACACCTCCAGGTGCATGCCGTGGCCGGTCTTCTGGCGCTCGATCAGTGCCGCCAGGATGCCACTGAACGCATGCATGCCGGTGCCCAGGTCCACCGGCGAAAAGCTGGCGCGCGCATGCTGGCCGCCGGCCTGGCCCATCGTGCTGATCATGCCGCTGAATGCCTGCAGCATGACGTCGTAGCCGGGTTCCTGGCCCAGCGGGCCCGTGCGTCCGTAGCCAGAGATCTCGCAGTAGATCAGGGCCGGGTTCAACGCGGACAGCGTGTCGTAGTCAACACCGAGCCTGGCGGCGGCGCCACTGCCGAAGCCTTGCAGCACGACGTCCGCCTTGGCCGCCAGCGTCTGGACGATCTGCCTGCCCTCGCTGGTCTTGAGGTCAACGGCGAGACTGCGCTTGTTGTGATTGACGGCGAGAAAGGTGGCGGACTGCCCGCGATCCTGCGGCAGCCAGGCACGCGTATCGTCGCCGCTGCCGAGCGGCTCGACCTTGATGACTTCGGCGCCAAGTTCACCCAGATACTGTCCGCACAAGGGGCCGGCGAGCACTTTGCTCAAGTCGAGGACGCGAATGCCCTGCAATGCGATCATGGATGTGTCTCCAAAACAGATCAACGGCGGGATCAATGGCCGGATCGACGGCGGACGCCGCCCGGAGTCGCGGGCGCAGGTCCGGCGTCGTGTTGTGGCAATGGGATGCCGGGTGAGTCGGGGCTGCTACTCGGGCTTGATATCGATGGAGCGGGCCAGGGCCGTCCATCGGGCGGTATCGCGATTCACATAGGCCTGCACATCGGCGGGCGCCATGTGGAATGGCTCGGCTCCCCGCGCAATCAGCGCATGGCCGTAGCCTGGATCGCCCGCGCTTTGCGCCACGGCCTGGCGCAGTGTCTCGACGATGGCGGGCGGCGTCTTCGCGGAAGCCTGCAACGACAGCCAGAACTTCAGGTCCAGCGCCGGATAGCCGGCTTCCTGCAGCGTCGGCACATCCGGCAGCAGGGGCGAACGCGCAGCGGAAGTGATCGCCAGGGCCTTGAGCTTGCCACCCTGTATCTGGCCGATGGAGGTGGTCATGCTGTCGAAAAGGAAATCCACATTCCCGGCCATGACATCCGTGCTTGCCGGCGCGCTGCCCTTGTAGGGCACGGCCACCGCGGTGAAGCCCGCGGCCTTCTGCAGCAGCGCACCATAGATATGCGGGGAGCTTCCCGCACCGAAGGTGGCATAGGTGAGATTGTCCGGCCGTTGTTTGCCGACACGGACCAGTTCCGCCAGGGAGCTGACCCCCAGCTTGGTTGGATGCACCACCAGCACGTTCGGCACCATTGCAACCACGCCGATGGCCACCAGGTCGCGTTGCGGGCGAAACCGCAAGTCGGGAAACAGCAGCGGGTTGACCGCATGCATGCCGACCGTGTTCAGCAGCAGCGTATAGCCATCGGCGTTGGCGTCGAGCACATTCTGCGTGCCGAGATTGCCGCCGGCGCCGGGCTTGTTCTCGATCACCACGGGCTGGCCGAGCCGGTTGCCCAGCGGTATGGCAATCAGGCGTGCCACGAAGTCGCCGGGGCCACCCGCCGCGAACGGGACGACAAGCTTGATTGGCCGCGACGGCCATTGCTCGGCGTGGAGCGACGAGGCGAGCAAGGATGCGGCTGCGCCCGTCAGGAAAGTACGGCGGCTGAGTCCCATTGAGTCTCCGTGGTTTATCGGTCTTGGCATCCGCGTGCGTTGCGCGGCAGCTGGCATCACTATGGGCTTCGGTACCGCTATATGTCCAAGATAGATTTTTGATATGCGATATATTTTTATGCTATACCCGGCTGGACCTTGCTGCCATCGTGCCGCCGCCCCGGCAGGCCCTGTGGTGTCACATGCGGAGACTTGCTTATGTCGATCGATGTACGTGGACTCAGATGCTTTCTGGCGGTGGTGTCGGCGGGATCGATCTCCCGGGCTGCGCAGAACATGCATCTCGCGCAACCGGCGCTGAGTCTCCAGATCAAGCACATCGAGCAGGATCTTGGCGTGGCCCTCTTCATGCGCAGCCACAAGG
Source organism: Cupriavidus sp. GW822-FHT03E04 (assembly GCF_058801495.1). NCBI lineage: Bacteria > Pseudomonadati > Pseudomonadota > Betaproteobacteria > Burkholderiales > Burkholderiaceae > Cupriavidus > Cupriavidus sp. GW822-FHT03E04. The sequence continues at coordinate 389,200 of NZ_JBXANI010000001.1, read as the reverse complement.
GTGTCGTCCTGACTGCCGCCGGGCTGAGATTCGAGAGCCACGCCAGGGATATCCTCAAGCGGCTCGACGTCGCCTGCGAGGACGTACGTGATCTGGTGACCGATCCCGCGGGCAGGGTCGCGATCGGCCTGCCGCAATCCATGGCAAAGATCCTGACCGTGCCGCTGGTGCGCGAGGCCATCCGGCGCTGGCCTAAGGTCCAGTTGCAGGTGGTGGAGCTCAGCACCGGGTACATCCCCGACCATCTGCTGAGCGGGCGCATCGATATTGGCCTGACCTTCCAGGCGGACGCTGGCTCCGGCCTGCTGTTCGAGCATGTGGTCGACGAGGATCTTGTCTTGCTGGCGCCCCCGGGGCAGTTCGCCGATGCCCGCAAGCGCGGAGCCGATCTGACGAAGACGGTGCGGTTCAAGGACCTGCATCGCTTCCCCATGATCCTGCCGGCCGGCGAGCATGGCCTGCGCGCGTTGATCGATGGGTATCTGCGCGCTCACCAGGTCGCGCTCTCGGTGCTGGCGGAGGTGAATGCCATACCGCAACTCATCAATCTCGCCGCGGCAGGCGTGGGGTGCACGATCCTCTCCTACGCATCGGTCTGCGAGGAGTTGCACAATGGCTTGCTGTCCGCGGCGCGGATCACCCATCCGAGCATGTCGCGCCCGGTCTATCTGTGCCGCTCCGCCACCATGCCACTGTCGATCGCGGTCTCTGCGGTGCTGGATCTGCTGATGGAAACGGTTCGCGCGCTGATCGCCGATGGACAGTGGCCGGCCCGCGTCAACAGCGCAGGCCGCTGACGGCAATGTCCAGGTGGTGAGCCGGGGCGGTCAGCGTCGATACAGGTTGGTGTGCTGGCCGCCCCGGGATGCCGCTGCGCTGAACTCAGGGCGCGGGCGTGGCCAGCGGCTTGCCCTTCTCGACAACGTACACGCCAATCAGCCGGGTCGGTGCCGTGCCGGAATTGTGGGCGTCATGCACAACGCCCGCGGGCACCACGAACGACTCGCCCGCCTTGATGAGGCGAGGTGGCTGCCCCTCGACCAGCAACTCGGCCTGTCCCTCGGCCACATAGCTGATCTCGTCTCCCGGGTGCGTATGCCGTCCGGCATAGATCCCTGGCGCCAGCTCCACGCGCGCCACTACCGCTTCGCGCCCCGGCACGGAAACGTCGGCCTTGCCGACCAGCGTGCGCGTGAGGCCGCTGTTTTGCGCCAGCACGGCGCCGGACGCGATCGACAGGCCGATGCCCGCCAGCACACCCAGAATCCGGATCTTCATCATCTGTCTTCTCCCGTTATGGTCTTCTTCTGCTGCGTTGGACTACAGAAGGCATGTCCCCTGGAAAGCGAAACACGCCGGTGACGCGTGGAACCGGGCTCAAGCGGGCAGGGCGGCTGCATGCCGCTGAATGTCGGACATGCTAGCAGCTGGCTCGTGAAATTGCCTCACCTGCGTGATATGTCGTTTGATGCACATTTTTTGGTGGCCGGTGCCAGTGTCTTGCCTCTGCGAGCCGCGCTACCACCCCCTCCAGCATGTTCATATTTCCGTCGAATCTTATGCGGAAAACGTGCAAGGATCGGCGAAACCATTCGTTCCTTTCAGATAGGCCCCTCGGTAGTCTTCATCCCTGACGCAAGCCTTCCCACACAAGGAGGGCCATGAAACGCGGCGCGCACGCGCCATTTCACGACGAGAATACGGGAGCAAGACACATGATTCGCAAGCTGGCCATCGGACTCGCGGCACTGGCCGTCATCGGTTCCACCCAGACCGCCTGGGCCAACACCGCCCTCCTGAACGTTTCGTACGATCCCACGCGGGAGCTGTATGTGGACGTGAACGCCGCCTTCGCCAAGGCGTGGAAGGCCAAGGGCGGCGACACGCTGACCATCCGCCAGTCGCATGGCGGCTCGGGCAAGCAGGCGCGTTCGGTGATCGATGGGCTGGATGCGGATGTGGTCACGCTGGCGCTGGGCTATGACATCGACGCCATCGCCGAGAAGGGCTTGCTCAAGCCGGACTGGCAAAAGCGCCTGCCGCACAATGCGTCGCCCTATACCTCGACCATCGTGTTCCTGGTGCGCAAGGGCAACCCCAAGGGCATCAAGGACTGGAGCGACCTGGTCAAGCCGGGCGTGCAGGTGATCACGCCTAACCCGAAGACCTCGGGTGGCGCGCGCTGGAATTACCTGGCGGCCTGGGGCTACGCGCTGCGCCAGCCGGGCGGCAACGAGCAAAAGGCCAAGGAGTTCGTCGGCCAGTTGCTGAAGAACGTGCCGGTGCTGGATTCCGGCGCCCGCGGCGCCACCACCACCTTCGTCGAGCGCGGCCTGGGCGATGTGCTGATTGCCTGGGAAAACGAGGCCATCCTGGCGATCAAGGAACTGGGCCCGGACAAGTTCGACATCGTCGCGCCGTCGATCTCCATCCTGGCCGAGCCGCCGGTGGCGGTGGTGGACAAGGTGGTGGACAAGAAGGGCACGCGCAAGGTGGCCGAAGCCTACCTGCAGTTCCTTTACACCGACGAGGGCCAGGAAATCGCGGCCAAGAATTACTACCGCCCGATCTCGGAGAAGATTGCCGCCAAGTATGCGAGCAACTTCCCCAAGGTCAAGCTGTTCACCATCGATGAGGCCTTTGGCGGCTGGCAGAAAGCGCAGAAGGCGCACTTCGCCGACGGCGGCTCGTTCGACCAGGTCTACCAGCCTGGCAAGAAGTAAGGCGTAGCCGCCGGCTTCCGTGCCGTATCCCCGCTTCCTACTCCTATTCCTATTTCGATGCCGATGCGAGCCAGCGCCCCGCCGCGCCCTGCCAAGCATGTACTGCTGGTGGCGCTAGTCACCGGCGCACTGGGCGCTGCCTTGCTGGTGATCGGCCTGGATGCGGCAGGCGAGGGCCGGACGGCCACGATCCACAAACAGAGCTGAAGAGGCACGGACATGCAGGTCTTCTGGTTTATCCCCACGCACGGCGACAGCCGCTACCTCGGCACCTCCGAAGGGGCGCGCGAGGTCAATATCGATTACCTGAAGCAGATCGCTACCGCGGCCGATACGCTTGGCTACGAAGGCGTGCTGATTCCTACCGGCCGCTCCTGCGAGGATCCGTGGGTGGTGGCCTCCACGCTGGCCGCGGTCACCTCCCGGCTGCGCTTCCTGGTGGCGGTGCGCCCGGGGCTGATGGCGCCCACGCTGGCCGCGCGCATGGCGGCGACATTCGACCGCCTCTCGGGCGGACGCCTGCTGGTGAACCTGGTGACGGGCGGCGATGTATCAGAGCTGGAGGGCGATGGCCTGTTCCTGGACCATGCCGAGCGCTATGAAGCTTCGGCCGAGTTCATCCGTATCTGGCGTGAGGTGTTGGCCGCCAGCCATGAAAGCGCCGAGCTCGACTATGAGGGCAAGCATCTCAAGGTCAAGGGCGCGAAGGTGTTGTTCCCGCCGCTGCAGCGTCCGCATCCGCCGGTGTACTTTGGTGGCTCCTCGGCCGCCGCGCACGAGCTCGCGGCCGAGCAGGTGGATACCTACCTGACCTGGGGCGAGCCGCCGGCGGAGGTCGCCAAGAAACTCGCCGACGTGCGCCAGCGCGCGGCGCGCCATGGGCGTAGCGTGAAGTTCGGCATCCGCCTGCACGTGATCGTGCGCGAGACCGAGGACGAGGCATGGGCCGCGGCCGACCGGTTGATCAGCAAGCTTGACGATGCGACGGTGGCGCGCGCACAGGCGGTGATCGGCAAGATGGATTCCGAAGGGCAGCGCCGCATGGCCGCGCTGCATGCCGGTGGCGGCGCACGCAGCCGCGCGGAGCTGGAGATCAGCCCCAACCTGTGGGCCGGCGTGGGCCTGGTGCGCAGCGGCGCGGGCACGGCACTGGTGGGCGACCCGCACATCGTGGCGGCGCGCATCAAGGAGTACGCAGCGCTGGGCATCGATACCTTCGTGCTGTCCGGCTACCCGCATCTGGAAGAAGCCTATCGCTTCGCCGAACTGGTCTTTCCGCTGCTGCCGCGCTCGGTGCGCGACAAGCTGCAGGGCAAGGTGCTGTCCGGCCCCTTCGGCGAAGTCATGGCAACCGGCATCGTGCCGCGCGCGGCGCGCGCTTAGGAGGCAACCATGTCCGCTCCCTTGACCCTGCCCGCGCGCAACCCTGACTGGCTGCGCCATGCCGCTCGCTCGGCCGCGCCCTGGATCGTGCCGGTGCTGCTGGTGGCGGCGTGGCAACTGGCCTCGCAGCTTGGCTGGCTGTCCAACCGCATCCTGCCGGCGCCGCTCGACGTCGTGAAGGCCGCCTGGGGCCTGTCCGTGACCGGCGAGCTGTGGCGCCACGTGTGGGTCAGTACCTGGCGCGCCGTGCTCGGCTTCACCATCGGCGGCGGCTTCGGGCTGGCGCTGGGCCTGCTGACGGGCACCTTCCGGCCGGCCGCGACCCTGCTCGACAGCACCTTGCAGATGGTGCGCAACATTCCGCCGCTGGCGCTGATCCCGCTGGTGATCCTGTGGTTCGGCATCGACGAGACCGCCAAGCTGTTCCTGGTTTCGCTGGGCGTGTTTTTCCCGATCTACCTGAACACCTACCACGGCATCCGCGCGGTCGACCCCGGGCTGATCGAGATGGCGAAGAGCTACGGCCTGTCGGGCTGGCGCCTTTACCGCGAGGTGATCCTGCCGGGCGCCTTGCCCAACATCCTGGTCGGCGTGCGTTTCTCGCTCGGCCTGATGTGGGTGATCCTGATCGTGGCCGAGACCATCTCGGCGCAGTCGGGCATCGGCTACATGACCATGAATGCGCGCGAGTTCCTGCAGACCGACGTAGTGCTGGTGGGCATCCTGCTCTACGCGCTGCTGGGCAAGCTGGCGGATCTGCTGTCACGCGGGCTGGAGCGGTTCTGGCTGCGCTGGCACCCCGGCTACCAAGCGCACTGAGCGCCGCCGGCCAAGGAGAACCCGATATGCAAAGCAACCCGATCGAGCAAGCCGCGCTGGCCGATGTGCCCGCCAGCCAGGATGGCAAAGGCCTCGCGCTGCGCGTGCAGCAGGTGGTGAAGCGCTACGGCGGGCGCGAGGTGCTGCACGGCATCGACCTGCAGGCCGCGCCTGGCGAGTTCCTCGCCATCGTGGGCCGCAGCGGTTGCGGCAAGAGCACCTTGCTGCGGCTGGTGGCCGGCCTGGAAGACAGCGACGGCGGGGGCGTGACGCTGGACGGCGCGCCTGGCAACAAGCAGCGCGAGGCGGTCCGGGTGATGTTCCAGGACGCTCGCCTGCTGCCGTGGAAGACGGTACTGGACAACGTGGCGCTGGGGCTGCCGCGCGCGCAGCTGGCCGATGCGGCCAGGGTGCTGGGCCAGGTCGGCCTGGCCGAGCGCGCAGGGGAGTGGCCGGCGCGCCTGTCGGGCGGCCAGCGCCAGCGTGTGGCACTGGCGCGCGCGCTGGTGCATCACCCGCGCTTGCTGCTGCTGGACGAGCCACTGGGCGCGCTGGATGCGCTGACCCGCATCGAGATGCAGGGCTTGATCGAAACCTTGTGGCAGCGCCTGGGCTTCACGGCGCTGCTGGTCACCCACGATGTATCGGAAGCGGTAGCGCTGGCCGACCGCGTGGTGCTGATCGAAGACGGCCGCATCGCGCTGGACCAGAGGGTGGCGCTGCCGCGTCCGCGCCAGCGCGGCTCGGCGGCGTTCGCGCAACTGGAGGACGCGGTGCTGCGCCGGGTGATGCGGCGTGAGGGCGCGCCGGCTGTCGATGAGCGCCAGCATGGGCAAGCATTGTTGCCTGCAGTGGACTGGTCGGTGGCGCGCACGTTCGATTCAGTGCGCTGGGCGATCTAGGGTGCAAGCAGCGGCGCAGGCAGCAATGCGGGCAGCCCGCCAAGGAAGCAGCAAACAAGCATGAAACAACGGACGCGCGGCCAGCCTCGAGCGATGCCGGCGCAACCCGCGCAAGCGGTGGCAGCTCATGGTGAGCGGGCAACGTCACTCACCCGCGCGGGGCCATCCGCTGAACCCAGGTTTTACGCATTTCTCATTTTCACTCACGCAAAGGAACTTCTATCATGAGCATTCAGGCAATCAACGTACGTAACCAGTTCCGCGGCAAGGTTGCCGCCATTATCGAAGGCCCTGTGGTCTCGGAGGTCGACGTCGAGACGCCGGCCGGCATCGTCACCTCGGTCATCACCACCCGCTCGGTCAAGGACCTCGGCCTTACCATCGGCAGCGAAGTCGTTGCCCTGGTCAAGGCTACCGAGGTATCCCTGGCCAAGCTTTGAAGCCTCGCCCGAGGCGCAAGCGCAACGCAAAGGAAATCGCAATGGCAAGCGCGAACGAAGCAGGCGCGGCACCGACGGCGCTCACCCACTATCTGGAAGGGCTGCCGCGCCGCCCGGAGAGCGATCGCCAGCTGTGGCGCGACGAGCGTGGGCAGGTGCAGGGCCAGTTCTATAACTGCTCGCTGACCAGCGCGTTCGAGCCGCTCATCACCCTGTCCAGCCGCGACGTGGTGGCGCACGAAGGCACGCTGCGCACATACGCCGGCGACGGCGTCGGCCTGACCGCATGGAAGCTGTTTGCGATGGCGGCGGACGATGCCTCGCTGGTCTCGCTTGACCGGCTCTCGCGCCTGGTGCATGCCATCAATTATTTCGCGGCCGATGGCGATCGCAAGCTGGTGCTCAACGTGCACAACCGGTTGCTGGCCGCCGTGGCCGACGATCACGGCGCGGCCTTCCGGCGCGCGCTGCAGTCGCTCGGCCTGCCGCTGGACCGGTTCGTGATCCAGGTGCCGGCCAGCGCCAACGACGACCTGCCGCTGCTGCTGCATGTGGTGGGCAACTACCGCCGCAACGGCTTTGCGGTGAGCCTGCAGGCATCGGACCCGGCGGAAGCCGGCGCGCTGATGGCGCACGCGTTGCCCGACTGGCTCAAGCTGGACATGCGCCGCAATTGGACCGACCGCCAGCTGGCGGGGCTGCAGGCCAGCGCCGACAGCGCCGGCGTGACGCTGATCGGGCGCCGGCTGGAGAACGCCGAGAACGCCGAGCGGCTGCAGGCCGCTGGCATCGTGCTGGGGCAGGGCAGCTTCACCGGCGCGGCGGTGAGCGCGCGCCACCTGCATGCAGTGTCCGGCGAGGCTGGCATTCAGGAGTTCAAGGGCGGGGTGCCCCGGAGCGGATCCGGCGGCGTCCCAATGGCGTTGACCAAGGAGCCGATATGACGCAGACGAAGAGGCCGGCCGCGCGGGAGCAGCGCGGCGGCCAGGCGGGCGCAAGCGCGCGACCCGCCGACGTACGGTTGAAGGTGCCCAAGGGCTTGCAGATCCTGACGGTGCCAGGGTTGCATGGCAGTGGCCCGGGCCACTGGCAGAGCCGTTGGGAGCAGCGCTTTCCGGACTGGCAGCGCGTGGAGCAGCACGACTGGTCGCGCCCGAGCCTGCCGCTGTGGGCCGAGCGCGTGTCGGAAAGCGTCATGCGGGCGCAGCGCGTGGCGCCGCGCGGGGCCATCCTGGTGGCGCACAGCTTCGGCTGCCTGGCCACCTTGCGCCAGGCAGCGCTCGACCCCGAGGGCATCGCGGGCGCGGTGCTGGTGGCGCCGGCAGACCCCGACAAGTTTGGCGTGGCCGGGCTGCTGCCCGCGTACCGGCTGCCGTTTCCCACCATCCTGGTGGCCAGCCGCAACGATCCCTGGATGCAGCAGCGCACCGCGTTCAGCTGGGGCACGCTGTGGGGCAGCGAGCTCCATGACGCGGGCATGCTGGGTCACATTAACGCCGATTCCGGGCTTGACCAGTGGCCCGAGGGGCTCGCCTTGCTCGATACCTTGATCCAGCGGATCGAGGCGGACGGCAGCGCCGGCCCGTCCGGAGACCGCGCCGGGCCTTGGGAAGGCGGGCTGGAAGTGTCGTCCACGTTCCCTTATATCTAAAACGCCTAAGAACATACGCAAAGATTCGTTCTGTTTATAAGGCGGTATCTGCAAAATTTGTCTCGTAGGCCGGTGTGTTATGCGCCGGCGTCATAAAGAAGCCGCCCCCGCTGCTTCGGTTTCCGGCGAATTCCGCCCGGAAGCCATTCTCCGGAGGCGGATACGACACTGACGGCACAGACGAGACAACATGCCACCCTCGATTTCCCTGGCGGACAATCCGCCCCCGGCGAGGCCGGATGCCCCCCAAGCGCGCAAGAGCGCGCCGCCCAAGCCAGGCAAGCAGCGCTTTACCGTGCTGCCAGGCTTTGGCCTCTCGCTGGGCTTCACGCTGTTCTACCTGACGCTGATCGTCCTGATCCCGCTGTCGGCCACTTTCCTCAAGACCTTCACCATGACCTGGGAGGCTTTCTGGGCCGCGGTGAGCTCGCCCCGGGTGGTCGCCTCCCTGCAACTGAGCTTCGGCGCCTCGCTGATCGCCGCCATCGTGAACACGGTGTTCGGGCTGATCGTGGCCTGGGTGCTGGTGCGCTACCGCTTCCCCGGCAAGCGCCTGGTCGATGCGCTGGTCGATCTGCCCTTTGCCTTGCCCACCGCGGTGGCCGGCATTGCGCTGACCGCGCTGTTCGCCGGCAACGGCTGGATCGGCCGCTACCTGGAGCCGCTGGGCATCAAGGTGGCCTTCACCCCGCTGGGCGTGGTGGTGGCGCTGACCTTTATCGGGCTGCCGTTCGTGGTGCGCACGGTGCAGCCGGTGCTCGAAGACGCGGAGCAGGAGCTGGAAGAAGCCGCGGCCAGCCTGGGCGCCACGCGCCTGCAGACCTTTGTCCGCGTGATCCTGCCAACCATCCTGCCGGCGCTGCTGACCGGGTTTGCGCTGTCGTTCGCACGAGGCACCGGCGAGTACGGCTCGGTGGTATTCATCTCCGGCAACATGCCGATGGTCTCCGAGATCGCGCCGCTGATGATCTATTCCAAGCTGGAGCAATACGACTACGCGGGCGCAACCGCGGTGGCGGTGGTGATGCTGGTGATCTCCTTCGCGCTGCTGCTGCTGATCAACCTGCTGCAAGCGTGGACGCGCCGCCACCACCAGGCCGTGCAAGCGTCCGTCTCGCCGGACAAGGAGAGCTGAAATGGCTGGCGTCGTTACCAAGGGCCTGGGCGGCCGTGCTGCCCCCGCCGCCACGCGTTTCCGGGATGCCACGGGTGAAGCGCCGTGGGTGCGCTACACCCTGATCGCGATCGCGGTGCTGTTCCTCGCGCTGTTCCTGTTCATCCCGCTGGCTTCGGTGTTTTATGAAGCGCTGCGCAAAGGCGTGCAGACTTATTTCGATTCGCTGGTGGAGCCCGATGCCGTGGCCGCGATCCAGCTCACCTTGCTGGTGGCCGTCATCGCGGTGCCGCTCAATGTGGTGTTTGGCGTGGCGGCGTCCTGGGCCATCGCCAAGTTCGATTTCCGCGGCAAGAGCCTGCTGACCACGCTGATCGACCTGCCGTTCTCGGTGTCGCCGGTGATCTCCGGCCTGGTCTATGTGCTGCTGTTCGGCGCGCAGGGCTGGCTGGGGCCGTGGCTGGAGGCGCACGACATCAAGATCATGTTCGCGGTGCCGGGCATCGTGCTGGCCACCATCTTCGTCACCTTTCCGTTTGTGGCGCGCGAGTTGATCCCGCTGATGCAGGCGCAGGGCAGCGAGGAGGAGGAGGCCGCCATCGTGCTGGGCGCCTCGGGCTGGCAGACCTTCCGCCGCATCACGCTGCCCAACATCCGCTGGGGCCTGCTGTATGGCGTGATCCTGTGCAATGCGCGGGCGATGGGCGAGTTCGGCGCGGTTTCGGTGGTATCGGGCCATATCCGCGGCCTGACCAACACCATGCCGCTGCACGTGGAGATTCTCTACAACGAATACAACTTCGCGGCCGCCTTTGCGGTGGCGTCGCTGCTCACACTGCTGGCCCTGGTCACGCTTGGCATCAAGACGCTGGTGGAGTACCGGGCGAGCCGCGAGCACAGGGAAGACGAGAACTTTGCGCCGGAGAACCCGAGCGCTGGCAAATTGCAAGGACAGGCATCATGAGCATCCAGGTCAAGAATGTGCAGAAGCGCTTCGGCAATTTCGTTGCGCTCGACGACGTCACCCTCGATTTCGATGAAGGCCAGCTGACGGCGTTGCTGGGGCCCTCGGGCTGCGGCAAGACCACGCTGCTGCGGATCATCGCCGGCCTGGAACGCGCGGACGCCGGCCAGATCCTGCTGGAAGGGCGCGATGCCTCGCACCAGCATGTGCGCCAGCGCCAGGTCGGTTTTGTGTTTCAGCATTACGCGCTGTTCAAGCACATGACGGTGTTCGAGAACGTGGCTTTCGGCCTGCGCGTCAAGCCGCGTGCCGAGCGTCCCAGCGAGGCGCAGATCCGCGACAAGGTGCGCGCGCTGCTGGAACTGGTGCAGCTCGACTGGCTGGCCGAGCGCTATCCGCCGCAGTTGTCCGGCGGGCAGCGCCAGCGCATTGCGCTGGCCCGCGCGCTGGCGGTGGAGCCGCGCGTGCTGCTGCTCGACGAGCCGTTCGGCGCGCTCGACGCCAAGGTGCGCAAGGAACTGCGCCGCTGGCTGCGCCGCCTGCACGACGAGCTCCATGTCACCAGCGTGTTCGTCACCCACGACCAGGAAGAGGCGCTCGAAGTGGCCGACCAGGTGGTGCTGATGAACCGCGGCCATGTGGAGCAGGCGGGCACGCCGGAGGCGGTCTACAACCATCCGGCCACGCCGTTCGTGTTCGGCTTTCTCGGCAACGTCAACCTGTTCCACGGCCGGCTTGAGGTCGGGGAGCGGGGCGGCCTGCTGCATACCGGCGATTCGATCCTGCCGGTGATCGGCAGCGGCCACGAGACCGCCGGCGACGCCGTGGCCTATGTCCGCCCGCACGATCTCGACCTCGAGCGCTATTCGCCCGGCACCGACGGCATTGCCGTGACGCTGCGCCGCGCGCTCACCCTGGGCCCCGTGGCCCAGCTCGAACTGGAACGTGAAGACACCCAGGAAGTCATCGAAGTGGCGCTGCCGCTCGAGCGTTTCCGCCACCAGGGCTTCCGCGAGGGTGAGCTGCTCGCCGTGCGGCCGCGCCGGCTGCGTGTCTTCGTCCAACCCCATTCATCCGCCCCGGCTAGCGCCAGGGGCACGCCGGCAGGAGCCGCACAATGAACTTCCAGCAACTGCGTTCCATCCGCGAGGCGGTGCGCCGCCAATTCAACCTGACTGAGGTGGCCAATGCGCTCTACACCTCGCAGCCCGGCGTCTCGCGCCAGATCCGCGAGCTGGAGGAAGAGCTCGGCGTCGAGATCTTCGAGCGCTACGGCAAGCGCCTGACCGGCCTGACCGAGCCCGGGCGCGAAATCGTGCGCATCGTCGAGCGCCTGTTGCTCGAGGCCGAGAACCTGCGCCAGGCGGGCGACGAATTCGCCGGGCGCCATACCGGCCGCCTGACGGTGGCCACCACCCACACCCAGGCGCGCTATGCCTTGCCCAAGGTGGTGCAGAGTTTTCGCCGTGCCTACCCCCATGTGACGCTGGCGCTGCAGGAAGCCTCGCCCGCGCACATCGTGGAGCTGGTGCTGAGCGGCCAGGCCGATATCGGCATCGCAACCGAGGCGGTGGCCAGCGAGGCCGGGCTGACCTCGTTCGAGGCCTATACCTGGCGCCACGTGCTGGTGGTTTCGCCGGATCACCCGCTGACGCACCTGCCGGAGCCGACGCTGGAAGACATCGCCGGCTTCCCGATCATTACCTACGATGCCGGCTTCACCGGGCGCCGCAAGATCGATGGCGCCTTTGCCGCCGCCGGCCTCCAGCCGGAGATCGTGCTGACCGCGATGGACGCGGACGTCATCAAGACCTACGCGGAGCTGGAGCTGGGCGTGGGCATCATCGCCTCGATGGCATACGACGAACGCAAGGACGCCGGGCTGGTGCGGATCGCGGCCGACCATCTGTTCGAGCCCAACACCACCAGCGTGGCCGTGCGCCGCGGCGCCTACCTGCGCGGCTACGCGCACGCCTTCATCAACATGTTCGCGCCGCACCTCTCGCGCGACACGGTCAGCAGCGCGCTGTCCGAGCCGGCGGGCGGGCAGGTGGTCGAGGCCTGACGGCAGACAGCCCGGGCTAGCGGCACCTGGGCAGGCCCGGTGCCGATCGCGCCGCATCCTCGCGATTCGCGCCATCCGCTTTCCATTCGTCGCACGCTACTTTCGTAGCGACCGGTGTCCGCGTAAAGTCGCTACTGTCCGTGGCGGAATACGTTGATACCGTCACATGGCTTGATGCACCGCAATATCGACGGTGCGCGGGTCCGCGCGAGAGGAGAGCGAGATGAAACAAGGCCGTGGCGGCAAGGGGCTGATCGCCCCGATCATCCTGATTGCATTGGGCGCGGTGTTCCTCGCGCAAAACGGCGGCCTGCTGCCGGCCTACCTGGTGCGGGATGGCTGGCCCGTGCTGCTGATCGCCCTGGGCGCCATCGTGCTTGTGCGCCGCCTGGCCTGGCGGCGCGTCGACCAGCGCGGCCCGAAGCCATGAGCGCGCGCCCTGAAGGGCTGCTGAGCTGGCAATGGCGCGGTTACGCCCGCAATCACAATCACCCTCGCAGCCTGCTGCTGCACATCGTCGCGGTGCCGATGTTCATGGCCGGCAATGTGCTGCTGGTCTATGGCGTGCTGTCGCTGTCCGTGCCTGCTGTAGGGCTTGGTGTGCTGTGCATGGCCTTGTCGATGATGCTGCAAGGGCGCGGGCACCGGCTCGAGGCGGTCAGGCCCGAGCCGTTTGCCGGCCCGCTCGACATCGCCCGGCGCATCCTGGCCGAGCAATGGATCACGTTTCCGCGCTATGTGCTGTCGGGGCAGTGGTGGGCCGCGTTGCACGGCCACGGTGCCGATCCCGCGATTGATGACGCCAACGTGCCGCAGCGTACGTGCGAGCCGGGCGACGGCTGTCAGCGCCTGTGATCGGCCTTTACAATAACGCTCAGTTATCCTCGACCTTGCCCCTATGAAAGCGCTGGATCGCTGTCCCGCCGCCATTCCCTCCAGGATCTCGATCCTCGCGCGCGACCTGGTGTTCGTGCTGTGCGCGAACACCATCATCGCGGTCAGCCTGAACTACGGTTTTCGCACGGGCGGCTCGCTGTGGCACAACTTCGTCTACAGTCAGCTTATCGGCCTGTCGATCTGGCTGCTGATCGACATCGCCCGCGTACTGATCTGGTGGAATGATCGCCCCAGGCGCTGGCCCTTCCTGTGCCTGACCGCCGTTGCCGTGCCGCTGGGCGTGATCATGGGCAGCTGGACCACGCGCGTGGTACTGAGCGAGCCGGCGAAGTCCTTCGAGGAAGCTACCGATATGCTGCGCATGTGCCTGGTAGTGGGCATGCTTGCGTCGGCCAGCATGATTTACTTCTACTGGTCGCGCGAGAAGCTCGCCCATCTCGAACGGCAGGCCGCGCTCGACGCGCTGCAGCGCGAAGAGGCCGAGAAGCAGCTGGTGCGCGCGCAGCTGATGGCTCTGCAGGCGCAGATCGAGCCGCATTTCCTGTTCAACTCCCTGGCCAACCTGGATTGCCTGATTGCCACCGACCAGCAGGCCGCAAGGCGCCTGCTGCAGCGGCTGATCGGCTTCCTGCGCATGTCGCTGTCCCACACGCGCGCCGAGCAATGCACGCTGCGCCAGGAGTTCGAGTTGCTGCGCAGCTACCTGGACATCCAGGCGCTGCGTTTCGGCACGCGCCTGGCCTATGAGATCGAGCTTCCGCCCGAGCTGGCGGAGGTCGAGATCCCGCCCATGCTGATCCAGCCGCTGGTGGAGAACGCGGTCAGCCACGGCATCGAGCCGTGCATGCATGGCGGCAGGATCGTGCTGTCGGCCCGGGCGCAGGGCGACAACGCCGTGCAGGTGATCATCACCGATACCGGGGTGGGTTTCGGACATGCCGTGACCAAGGGCTCCGGCCTTGGGCTGACCCATGTGCGCGAGCGGCTGGCGCGGATTTTCGGGGCGGCGGCCAGCATGCAGATGGAAGAAAACACGCCACGCGGCGTGATCGTCCGGCTGACGTTGCCCGTTGTGCGCACGGCGGCGCCTGCCGCCGCCCACGCACCCATGCCGGTGCCCGCGTGCAAGGCCGCCGGCGCGCGCGCCATCCCCCCCGTGAGCGCTGCCACGCAAGGCATTTCCCATTCTTGAGGCACCTCGCTGCTTAGCCGCTTCGACTTCTTCGACTGCTTAGACTGCATCGACTGCTTAGACTGCATCGACCCATCCGCCCCTTACTTCCGTTTCCATGGCCCCGACCCTGTTGATCGCCGACGACGAGCCGCTGCTCGCGCGCGCCTTGCATGCCGAATTGTCCAGCCTCTGGCCCGAGGCGCAGATCGTCTGCGTGGTCCATGACGGCGTGTCCGCGCTGGAGGCGGCCCGCCAGCACCACCCCCAGGTCGCGTTTCTCGATATCCGCATGCCAGGCATGAGCGGCATGGACGTGGCGCGCGAGCTGATGGAGTTCGATCCGGCGCCGCTGGTGGTGTTCGTCACGGCATACGACCAGTTCGCGCTGGAAGCCTTCGAGCGCGAGGCGGTCGATTACGTGCTCAAGCCGGTGCAGCCCGAGCGGCTGGAGGCCACGGTGCACCGCCTCAAGGCGAGGCTGGCGGCCCAGGCGCAGGCCAGCGAGGAGGGCGGCGCCGCCCTCGATACCGATCGCCTGGCGCAATTGCTGGCGCGCCTGGAGACCATGGAGCCAGGCGGTGGCCCCGGGCAGCATGCGCCGGCGGGCGCGCCGCAACATGGCTACCTGCGCTTTATCAAGGCGCTGGTCGGCCAGGAGATCCGCATCATTCCGGTGGATGAGGTGATCTACCTGGAGGCGACGGACAAGTACGTCAACGTGGTGTCCGCCAGCGGCGAGGCGTTGATCCGCACCAGCCTGCGCGAGCTGTCGCAGCAGCTCGACCCCGAGCGCTTCTGGCAGATCCATCGCGGCACGGTGGTCAATATCGACTGCGTGGCCAGTGCCGTGAACCAGTCGCTGGGGCGGCTCGCGCTCAAGCTGCGCAATCGCTCTGAAACCTTGCCGGTGGCGCGTCAGTACGCCTATCTGTTTAAACAGATGTAACGCGCAGGGCACCCCTGTCACGGGTTGTTTTACTCTATGATGCGGTATTCGCAGCGCGCCTGTTGAGCCTGGCAGCATGGCCGGCGCGCCATGCCAAGCCCAGCCTGATAGCCGCCCGATGACTGCCGCCACCCTCGATCCCGTTCGCAATCCGCTGCGCCACGACGCCCAGGTCATCGGCCTGGTCGGCCTGGCCCACGGCGTTTCCCACTTCTTTCACCTGCTGCTGGCGCCCCTGTTCCCGTGGATCAAGGCCGAGTTCGGCCTGAGCTATGCGGAGCTGGGCTTGCTGATGACGGTGTTCTTTGCCGTGTCGGCCGTGGTGCAGACCGCGTCGGGCTTCGTGGTGGACCGTTTTGGCGCGACGCCGGTGCTGTTTGGCGGCCTCGGGCTGCTGGGCGCGGCGGCCTTGCTGCTGTCGATCAGCCCGAGCTACGCGATGCTGCTGCTTGGCGCGGGCGTTGCCGGGATTGGCAACGGCGTGTTCCATCCGGCCGATTTCACCTTGCTCAACAAGCATGTTTCCCAGCCGCGGCTGGGGCATGCGTTCTCGGTGCATGGCATCTCGGGCAACCTAGGCTGGGCCGCGGCGCCGATCTTCCTGGTCACCATTGCAGAGCTCGGCAGCTGGCGCACCGCGCTCGCCAGCGCCTCGGCGGTGGCCTTTGGCGCGCTGGCCGTGCTGCTGGCTTTTCGGCATGTGCTGGATCCCCGCGCTGGCGCCGGCGCGGCGCCCAGGGCGGCCACCGCGACGGCCAAGGCGGGCGGCAGCATGCTGGCGTTCCTGAAGCTGCCGCAAGTGTGGATCTGCTGGGCCTTCTTCCTCGTCACCACCTTTTCGTTTTCCGGCATCCAGAGCTTCGCGCCGACCGCGCTGACCCAGCTCTACGCCATGCCGCTGACGCTCGCCACGGCGTCGTACACCGTCTATATGTTATGCAGCGCGGGCGGCATGATCGTGGGTGGCTTTGCCGCGGGACGCACCAGCAACCACGACCGCCTGATCGCAATGAGCTTCACGCTGTCGGGCTTGGTCGCGATCGTGGTGGGGCTGGGCGTGCTGCCGGCCGTGATGGTGCCGGTGCTGATGGGTGTGATCGGCTTTGGCGCGGGCACGGCTGGGCCTTCGCGCGACCTGCTGGTACGTGCGGCAGCGCCTGCCGGCGCCACGGGCCGGGTTTATGGCGTGGTCTACTCTGGCCTGGATATCGGCCTGGCCAGCGGGCCGCTGTTCTTCGGCATGCTGATGGACGCGCACTGGCCGAGCTGGGTGTTCTTCATGATCGGCGCCTTCCAGATGCTGGCGATCTTCACCGCTGTCACGGTTGGCAATGGCAACCGCTCCCGCCGCGAGGTGGCAGGCAAGCGGGCGGCCGCCGGCTGACACGGACTGACGCACGCACCCGTACCTCATCCAATTTCCACTTTTCCGATTCGGGAGTCCTTCATGAGCTTTGCTACCACTGATCTGTGCGATGCCAATGAGGCGCGCCTGGCCGACGGCTCGCTGCGCGTGCTGTCGCCGGTATTCCAGCATTTCGGCAAGCGCGCCGCGTTCTCTGGCCCGGCGGCCACGCTCAAGGTGTTCGAGGACAATTCCCTGGTGCGCGAGGCGGTTGAATCACCGGGCAACGGCCGCGTGCTGGTGGTCGATGGCGGCGGCTCGCTGCGCTGCGCGCTGGTGGGCGGCAACCTCGGCGTGCTGGCCGAGAAGAACGGCTGGGCCGGCATCCTCGTCAATGGCTGCGTGCGTGACAGCGGGGAGCTTGCGGTGTGCGACATCGGCGTGCGCGCCCTGGCCCTGCATCCGCAAAAGAGCCAGAGGCGCAATGTGGGCGAGCGCGAGGGCACGGTGCAAATGCCCGGCGCCGTGGTGCGACCCGGCAACTGGATCTATGTTGACGCCGATGGCGTGCTGGTGGCGGACACCAAGCTGGAGGGCTGAGCATGCCGGTGGTCTTTGTCTATGGCACGCTGCGCGCGGGCGAAGTCAACGACCTCAACGCGGCCGCGCGCAGGCACGGCATTGCCGCGCCGCGCCTGATCGGCAGCGCGGCCGTGGCGGGGCGGCTCTATGACTTCGGCACGTATCCCGGGCTGGTGCTGGATGCCGCCGCGCCCGGCGTGGCCGGCGACTTGTACGAGGTCGATGCCGCGCTGGTGCCGGTGCTCGACGAGATCGAGGAGGTCTATCCGGGCCAGGCCTCATTGTTCGTGCGCGAGGAGCGCGTGGTGGCGGTTGGCGGTCAAGCCGTCACCTGCCTGCTTTACCCGGTGGGCGAGGACGCGGTCGCGGGCCTGCCGCGCATTGCATCCGGAGACTGGGTGGCCTACCGGCGCGCCCGCTAGCCCGTTAGTCCGCTTGCGTTTGAAACGCCATGCCGCGCGCTCGCCGCGCGGCCGGTCTTGGCGTAGCATCGGCAACCATTCCATCGTCCGATGTCATGGTTAAGCATGCACGCTCCCCATTCCCTTCCCAACCAGCGATTCGTCCAGTCCGGCGGCGTGCGGCTTGCCATCAAGACCTGGGGTGATCCCGCGCACCCGGCCATGGTGCTGGTGCACGGCTATCCGGACAACAGCGCGGTCTGGCACGGCGTGGCGCCTCTGCTGGCCAATGACTATTATGTCGTGGCCTACGATGTGCGCGGCGCCGGCAGCTCTTCGGCGCCAAAGGGCATGGCGGCCTATCGCCTGGAGCGCCTGGCGGAAGATTTCAGCGCGGTGATCGACGCCGTTTCTCCCGATGCGCCCGTCCACCTGGTCGGCCATGACTGGGGCTCGATCCAGTGCTGGGAGTTTGTCACCGAGCCACGCCTGCGCGGCCGCATCGCTTCGTTCACGTCGTGCTCCGGGCCTTGCCTGGACCATGTCGGCCACTGGATGCGGGGAAACCGGCGCCTGTCGTTCACGGCGCTTTCGCGCTCGCTGCGGCAGATGGCCTCGTCCTGGTATATCTATATCTTCCACCTGCCGTGGCTGCCCGAGCTGAGCTGGCGGCTCTGGATGGGCCGCGCTTGGCCGCTTTACCTGAGACGGACCGAGGGTATCGAGGCGGATCCCAACCCCACCCAGGCCGCGGACGGCCGTCACGGGCTGGCGTTGTACCGCGCCAATATGCTGCCGCGCCTGCTTTCACCGGGCGAGCGCCACGCGCACGCGCCGGTGCAGGTGATCGTGCCGCTGCTGGATCGCTATGTCAGGCCGGCGCTGTCCGAGGATCTGTCGCGCTGGGTGGAGCGCTGGTGGCGCCGGGAGGTCTGCGCGCGCCACTGGCTGCCGCTGGCGGACCCCGCCGGCATGGCGGCGATGGTGCGCGACCTGGCCGGGCATATCGATGGTGGCCCCGAGTCGCTGGCATTGCGGCAGGCACGGATGGCGCCAAATCCCGGAATTTCATAATGCGGAAAGCTGTTCTGCGCGGCAAAAAATGGTGATGCGTAGCACAACGGGCATTTCTCATGATGGAAGATTGCTTGCCGCATCGTGAAAAATATATTGTAAATTATTGATTATAAAAGAGAAAAAAACTAAACAAGGATTGCATTCCGAGCTGTTGCGACGCGAGGTGTTTCCCTACACTCTTATATAAGACACATGACCTGAGCGGCAAAAAACAGGGGTGGCGAGGCCAGCAGAGCAGCGCCGCCGAAACACCCCCGAAAGTGCCCCGGTCGGCAAGTCGGCACCACAGTCCGCCAAGCCTGTCGCAAGTTTCCAATGCCATCCCCGCCCTACACACTAGGAGAGTGAAATGTCCCGCGAAACCGAAGCAAAGAACCTGCAAAAAGAATGGGATACCAATCCTCGCTGGAAGGGCGTCGCGCGTCACTACACGGCGGATGACGTCGTGCGCCTGCGCGGCTCCGTGCAGATCGAGCACACCTTGGCCCGCCGCGGTGCCGAGAAGCTGTGGCACCTGCTGAACACCGAGCCGTTCGTCAACACGCTGGGCGCGCTGACCGGCAACCAGGCCATGCAACAGGTCAAGGCTGGCCTCAAGGCCATCTACCTGTCGGGCTGGCAAGTCGCAGGCGACGCCAACCTGGCCGGCGAAATGTACCCCGACCAGTCGCTGTACCCGGCCAACTCGGTGCCGCAAGTGGTGCGCCGCATCAACAACACCTTCCAGCGCGCCGACCAGATCCAGTGGAGCGAAGGCAAGGGCGATACTGATTTCTTCGCGCCGATCGTGGCTGATGCCGAAGCCGGTTTCGGCGGCGTGCTCAATGCCTTCGAACTGATGAAGTCGATGATCGACGCAGGCGCTGCCGGCGTTCACTTCGAAGACCAGCTGGCTTCGGTCAAGAAGTGCGGCCACATGGGTGGCAAGGTGCTGGTGCCGACGCGTGAAGCCGTTGCCAAGCTGACCGCCGCGCGCCTGGCCGCCGACGTGTCCGGCGTGCCGACCCTGGTGATCGCCCGTACCGATGCCGAGGCCGCGGATTTGCTGACATCCGACGTGGACGAGCGCGATCGCCCGTTCTGCACCGGCGAGCGCACGGTGGAAGGCTTCTACCGCGTCAAGCCGGGCATCGAGCAATCGATCTCCCGTGCCCTGGCCTACGCCGAAGTGGCCGACCTGGTGTGGTGCGAAACCGGCAAGCCTGACCTGGAATTCGCCAAGAAGTTTGCCGAAGCTGTTCACGCCAAGTTCCCGGGCAAGATGCTGGCCTACAACTGCTCGCCGTCGTTCAACTGGAAGAAAAACCTGGACGATGCCACCATCGCCAAGTTCCAGAAGGAACTGGGCGCCATGGGCTACAAGTTCCAGTTCATCACGCTGGCCGGCTTCCACTCGCTGAACTACTCGATGTTCAACCTGGCCTACGGCTATGCCCGCAACCATATGAGCGCATTCGTCGAACTGCAGGAAAATGAGTTCACGGCCGCTGAGAAGGGCTTCACCGCCGTCAAGCACCAGCGCGAAGTCGGCACCGGTTACTTCGACGCCGTGACCCAGACCATCGAAGGCGGCCAGTCGTCCACGACCGCCCTCAAGGGTTCGACCGAAGACGAACAATTCTTCGACAAGAAAGTAGCCTGAGGCTTCAGATCGCGAGATCGAAAAGCTGAATGGCTGAATGGCTGACTGGCCCGATAGCCGGTCATCTTGAAGGGCGTGCGACCATCACGCCCCTCAATTAGGCGCCGCGCCGTCTCCCTCTCAGGGACGGCGCGGTTTTTTGCTTTTTGGGGTCGGCCTGCGAAGAATGTTAAAAATTGTGTCTGTAGCAATTATGTCATTTGTGTGCCGATTGAGATGTTATAGGCGATATGATGCTGCCCGTGTGTAAGCAGCGCCACACCGCAGGTCGCCGGCCAGCCGCCGGCACATCTCCACTCAAGTCACTGGCGAGCAACCCGGCCGGTGTCGATCCCAAGAAGGCAACAAACATGAAGCACAAACTTTCCCTGGCCGCTATCGTCGCGCTCTGCGCTGCCTTGGCCGGCTGTGCCGGCACCAATGTCGACGGCATGATGGGCGCCGGCACCTCGCTGTTCAAGGCGGCCTCGCTGAGCGATGGCGACGTCAAGGCCATGTCCGACCAGTCTTGCGCCGAGCTCGACAAGGCCAACAAGATCGCGGCCCCTGGAAGCACCTACAACAAGCGCCTGACCAAGATCATGGCGGGCCTGCAGTCGAGCGGCCTGCCCAGCGTCAACGCCAAGGTCTACCTGACCAAGGACGTCAACGCCTGGGCCATGGCCAACGGCTGCGTGCGCGTGTACAGCGGCCTGATGGACATGATGACCGACGACGAAGTGCGCGGCGTGGTGGGGCATGAGCTGGGCCACGTGGCGCTGGGCCACACCAAGAACAAGATGCAGGTGGCGTACACCGCCATGGCGGCGCGCGGCGCGCTGGCCGCCGCCGGTGGCACGGTGGCTGCGCTGTCGGCCTCGCAACTGGGCGAAATGGGCGAGCAACTGATCAACGCGCAATTCTCGCAAACGCAGGAAAGCGCCGCCGACGACTACTCGTTCGACGTGCTGACTAAGAACAAGGCCAATACCCGCGGCCTGGTCACGGCGTTCCAGAAGCTGGCCAAGCTCGATGGCGGCAAGTCCAGCATGTTCTCGTCGCACCCTGGCTCGGACGACCGCGCCAAGCACATCGAAGACCGTATCAATAAGGGCAGCTGATCCGGGCCGGCCTTGCCGCATAGGCGGGCCGGGCAGGCAAAAAGGCTGGCTGCCCTGTTCGGGGTGGCCAGCCTTTTTGTCGTTTATCGTTCGTTGTCTGTCGCCAGGGCGCGCTCAGCGATACACGATCACCGGGATGTCGGTGTGCGTCAGCACCTTCTGGGTTTCGCTGCCCAGCAGCAAGCCCGACAAGCCGCGCCTGCCGTGCGAGGCCATGAAGATCACGTCGCAGCCATGGCGCTCGGCCGCGTCGATGATGCCCAGGTAGGGCACCGCAAAGGTGGACATGTCGGCGTCAAAGCTGATGCCGTCGGCCCGGGCGGCGGTTTCCACTTCCTTCAGGTATAGCTTGGCCTGGCTTTCGATGCGGTCCCTGAAGGCCTGTGGCGCCTCCACCACGATCTCGCTGAACGGCGTGTAGGGATACTCCTCCAGGCAGACATAGGCGGTGACCCGCGCGTTGATTGTCTTGGCCAGCTCCAGCGCGCCGTCGATGGCCTTCTTGGACAGTTCCGAACCGTCGGTGGGTAGCAGGATGTGCTTGAACATGCTGGACTCCTTTGGGGCGAATGGACCGGATTTACCTTTGGACGGAGGCAGGCCGCACGGCACCTGTCAGCTTTCATTGTAGGCAGGGGTGGCGCATGCGGCATTGCCCTAAATCAAATCGAACTAGGAATTGACCGCCAGTTGCGGCTTGCCGGCGGCAGATGCCTGTTCCGCGCGGCGCCAGTAGGCCGGGTTCCCATAGGTGTTCTTCAGGTGGTCGATGAACAGCCGTACCCGCAGCGGCAGGTGCTTGCGCTGCGGGAAGACAGCGTGGATGCCGATGGGTGGCGCCTGGAACTCGTCGAGCACCGTGACCAGCCGGCCGCTAGCGATTTCCAGCCCGACTTCCCACCAGGAGCGCCATGCCAGCCCGTGGCCATGCAGGCACCATGCGTGCAGCACCGCGCCATCGGTGCATTCCATGGTGCCGCCCACCTTGACCGTGACCGCGCGGCCTTCCTGCTGGAAGGCCCAGCCGCGCTGCACGTTGGCGCTGGCGCCGAAGGCCAGGCAGTTGTGACGGGTGAGATCCTCGGGCAGGGCGGGCACGCCATGGCGCGCCAGGTAATCGGGGGACGCCACCACCACGCGCCGGTTCTCCGCCAGGCGGATCGACACCAGGCTGGAGTCGGGCAGGTCGCCCAGGCGGATGGCGCAGTCGAAGCCCTCGTTGACGAGATCCACCACGCGGTCCGACAGGTCCAGCGTGATGGTCACGTCCGGGTGCGATTCGATGAACAACGGCACCAGCGGCGCCACGTGCTTGCGTCCGTAGCCCGCCGGCGCGGTCACGCGCAGGTGGCCGCTGGCCTTGACGCCGCCCGCCGAGACGCTGGCCTCGGCGTTGTGCAGGTCGTTGAGGATGCGCTGGCAGTCTTCCAGGAAGGCCGAGCCTTCGAAGGTCAGGCTGATCTTGCGCGTGGTGCGCAGCAGCAGCTTGACGCCCAGGCGCTCTTCCAGCGCATCGATGCGCCGGCCGATGATGGCCGGCGCCACGCCTTCAGCCGCCGCGGCCGCCGAAAGGCTGCCGCGCGCGGCTACCGAGACGAATGTCTCCAATTGTTTGAAATGATCCACGAAGCTCGCCAGTTTTGTGCCTCATGCCGCCCAAAGCAAGGAGTGGGTGAGGCAATGGGGTGGATTTGGTGCCTTATCTTTACACCGTTAGCGAAGATTAGTGGGGTAAAAGTAAAAGATCAAGTGACCCCGACCGACTTTGCCGCACTGCAACGTCTCCCTACAATGCTATGCATTCATTGGTGTACAGGCCCACGCAGTGGCGCTGGCCTGCCGGGTATGCCGGGTTTGTCGGATTTGTCCAAAGGAACCGCTCCAGCTCATGCAAAAGATCCGCGCAGTCGTCTTCGATGCCTATGGCACGCTGTTCGACGTGTATTCCGTCACCGCGCGCGCGGAGCAATTGTTTCCGGGCAAGGGCGAGGCGCTGGCGCTGCTGTGGCGCGAGCGTCAGATCGACTACACCCGCATCCGCTCGATGGCCGCGCCCGACGGCGCCTACTACAAGCCGTTCTGGGCGCTGACGGTGGATGCGCTGCGCTATGCGGCCGAGCGCCTGCAACTGGAGCTGGACCCGGCCCTGGAGGCGCAGCTGCTCAAGGAATACGCGTGCTTGTCGGCCTTCCCGGAAAACCTCGGCGCGCTCAAGCGCCTGCGGGCAGCCGGGTTGCCGCTGGGCATTCTCTCCAACGGCAATCCGCAGATGCTGGATATCTCGGTCAAGAGCGCAGGCATGCACGGGCTGTTCGACCACGTGCTGTCGGTCGACGCGGTGCGCATGTACAAGACGGCGCCCGAGGCCTACGCGCTGGGCCCCAAGGCGTTTGGCGTGCCGGCAGGGGAGATCCTCTTCGTCTCGTCCAATGGCTGGGACGCTTGCGGCGCCACCTGGTACGGCTACACCACGTTCTGGATCAACCGTGCCGGTCATCCGGCGGAGCGGCTCGATGTGAGCCCTTCCGGCACCGGGCACGACATGAATGACCTGCTCGAATTCGTCCGCATCCAAGGTGCGGCGGTTTGACGGCGGGCACCTTAAATCAACCATCGATCACAGGAGAACACTGATGGCCATCACGCTGCCTGCGGGCATGAAGATTACCGGCGAAATCCTGCCGGCCTACGAAGACATCCTCACGCCGGCGGCCCTGGCCCTGGTGGACAAACTGCACCGCGCCTTCGAGCCGCGCCGCCAGGAACTGCTGGCTGCCCGCGTCGAGCGCACCAAGCGCCTGGACGCCGGCGAGCTGCCCGACTTCCTTGCGCAGACCAAGAGCGTGCGCGAAGGCGACTGGAAGGTCGCGCCGGTGCCGCCGGCACTGCATTGCCGCCGCGTGGAAATCACCGGCCCGGTCGAAGCCAAGATGGTCATCAACGCGTTCAACTCCGGCGCGGACAGCTACATGACCGACTTCGAGGACTCCAACACCCCCAACTGGTACAACCAGTTGCAGGGCCAGGTCAACCTCAAGGCCGCCGTGCGCCGCACCCTCACGCTGGATTCCAACGGCAAGCACTACAAGCTCAACGACAAGATCGCCACGCTGCAAGTGCGCCCGCGCGGCTGGCACCTGGACGAGAAGCACGTCACCATCGACGGCCAGCGTGTTTCCGGCGGCATCTTCGATTTCGCGCTGTTCCTGTTCCATAACGCCAAGGAACAGATCGCTCGCGGCGCCGGCCCCTTCTTCTACCTGCCGAAGATGGAAAGCCACCTCGAAGCGCGTCTGTGGAACGACGTCTTCGTCATGGCCCAGAACGAAATCGGCCTGCCGCAAGGCACCGTCAAGGCAACCGTGCTGATCGAAACGATCCTGGCCGCCTTCGAGATGGAAGAAATCCTGTATGAGCTGCGCGAGCACAGCGCCGGCCTGAACGCTGGCCGCTGGGACTACATCTTCTCGTGCATCAAGAAGTTCAAGGTCGACAAGAACTTCTGCCTGGCCGACCGCGCCAAGGTCACCATGACCGCGCCGTTCATGCGCTCGTACGCACTGCTGCTGCTCAAGACCTGCCACAAGCGCGGCGCGCCCGCCATCGGCGGCATGAGCGCACTGATCCCGATCAAGAACGATCCGGAGAAGAACGCCATCGCCATGCAAGGCATCATCAACGACAAGAAGCGTGACGCCACCGACGGCTACGACGGCGGCTGGGTGGCTCACCCGGGCCTGGTCGAGCCGGCCATGAAGGAATTCGTGGCCGTGCTGGGCGACAAGCCCAACCAGTTCGACAAGCAGCGCGACGACGTCAACGTGGCGGCCAAGGACCTGCTGGACTTCCAGCCGGAAACCCCGATCACCGAAGCCGGCCTGCGCATGAACATCAACGTCGGCATCCACTACCTCGGCTCCTGGCTGGCAGGCAACGGCTGCGTGCCCATTCACAACCTGATGGAAGACGCCGCCACCGCCGAAATCTCGCGCTCGCAGGTGTGGCAGTGGATCCGCTCGCCCAAGGGCAAGCTGGAAGACGGCCGCAAGGTGACCGCCGAGATGGTGCGTGCGCTGATCCCGGAAGAGCTGGCCAAGGTCAAGGCTTTCGTCGGTGGCGACACCACGACGTATGACCGCGCCGGCGAGATCTTCGAGCAGATGTCCACGTCGGAGGACTTTGCCGAGTTCCTGACGCTGCCGCTGTACGAAGAGATCTGATCGGGCGGTAGCACTTGCCTGGCCGGGGCTTTTTCCCCGGTGCAAAAAAAACCGCAGCAAACCGCAGCCTGGTGCTGCGGTTTTTTTTATGGTGCGCCCGGCAGGGCGCACTCACTCGATCTCCTCGTCGGCGGGAAATCGATAGGTAGTGATGGGTGGTCTCCACGCATCCATCACACGCGCCCCGAATGCTTGCCGTCGGCCTGGCCGCAAGCCGTTCGCGCAGCGCCTTTGCACGTCGATCCCGCCTTGGATCGCTGAGATCCAGCCCCTGGAATTCTTTGTCCGCCCGCGCGCCCCGGCTCGTTGTCCATTCGCACCAAAAAATACGAGCGTGAAGGCGAGTCCGCGCATGCTCACAGCCCGCTGTGCCCAGATTCCACTAGTGACCGGCCGCATGCTGTCGAGGCGGGGCTTCGACTTTCCTATGACGATAGGGCTTGAAGTATCCAGGTATTGATTTAATTGTTTTTCAGAAAAACAAGAATTGTCTTGGGCTTATTTTATTTCATGAGATCTATGATTTGGTCACCGTCGAGTGGCCTCAGTGCCATTGCGTATCTTTCCGTGACTGCCTCTGGCGTGGAATGCGTCAGGCAGGGTGCGGTTCGATTCGGAAGCCGGTGCATCGGTCCCCTGTGGACCTGCATTTAAACCTGGGTGCATCTAATAGTTTGATGCATTGCCCCATTACCAACGGAAGAAGGAAATCACATGAAGCGTACTATTCTCGGGAAACGTACTGTTCTCGGTTCTCTCGCAGCAGGCTGTGTGGTCATGGCCGCCATGGCTCCCTCGTTGTCGCATGCGTTCGACGGCCATCTGGACTTCACCGGCTCCATCACGGACGTGACCTGCACCATCAACGGCAAGCCGGCCGGGCCCAACAACCGCACCACCGTGGATCTGGGCAGCGTGGACCCGATCATCTTCACCGCCGTTGGCACGAAATCTCCCGCAGTACCGTTCAGCCTGGTGCTGGGCGGCGGCACGGCCTGCAAGGATAAAACGAAGGCCTCTATCTCCTTTGATACGGGCTCCGCCAACATCGATCCCGCCACCGGCAACCTGATCCTGCAGGGCACCGCTGCGGCAAAGGGCGTGCAGATCGAGATCAGCGACAACGGCAACAAGGCCACCGGCAAGATCCCGCTGCACCTGGCTCAGACGAACCCGCAGGTGGCCACGATCGCGGACAACACCGCAACGCTGACCTACAGCGCAGCCTATGTCCAGACCGCTGCCGCCGTCACTGCGGGTGCGGGTAACTCGTTCATCCGCTACACGATGGCCTACTACTAAATCGAGCCAGGTTTCATTGCCAGGAATGCCATGACGTCGGTCGCTCGCATCTCTTCACTTCTTGCCGCCGGTGTCGTGGCGCTCGCCGCCTGCGCCAGCGTGGCGCAGGCTTCCATTGTCATACAGGGTACGCGACTGGTATTCCCGTCCGATGCCCGGGAGGTTACCGTAAGGCTGAACAACATCGGCAGCGAGCCCGTTCTCGTGCAGAACTGGCTGGACGATGGCCAGCCGGACATGCCGCCCGAGAAAGTCCGCGTTCCCTTCATGCTCGCGCCGGCGGTGGGCCGGGTAGAGCCGAGCAAGGGCGCGGTGCTGCGTATCGTCTATACGCAGGAACCACTGCCGGCCGACCGCGAGACGGTGTTCTGGCTCAATGTGCTGGAGGTGCCCTCGAAGAAGGAGGACGCCGAGAATGCGCTTCTGTTCGCCTTCCGCAGCCGTATCAAGGTTTTCTTCCGGCCTGTGCAACTGAAGGACGTCGATGCCGCTCCCGGCAAGCTTGCCTGGAAGCTGGTCACCGTGGATGGCCAGGGGCCGGCCGGAAAGACGGCGAAGCAGCTTGCCGTGGAGGTCAGCAACCCTACGCCCTACTACGTTTCCTTTGGCCGGGTCGACGCCAGGCTGGAGGGCAAGTTTGTCGCCGCGGGTGGTGGCATGGTGGCCCCGCTCGGCAAGGAGACCTTTGTGCTACCCGAAGCAAAGCCCGGAAATCACCCCGGTGCCCTGGTCCGATACGAAGTCATCAACGACTACGGTGGCCGGTACACGGAAGAGAAGGCATTGGCAAATTAGCCGCTAAGCACGCCTGTCCCGATTCCTTTCACTGTGTCCGTTGCACAGCGGCCTCCAGCTTCCGCAGATAGGACAAATTCGTCGGTCTATGCAATCCTCAGTTCGCCTTGTTCAACCCGCTGGCCCGGCTCGCGCCGGCAGCGTGGCTGCGCTGCCGGCCTCCAGGCCGGGGCGCCTTGCGCCTCGCCTGATCGGCGCCGTGGCGGCGATCGCGATGTCGCCTGCCGCCTGGGCGGCGGCGACCGTTGTGGGTGGGCAGGGCGCGGGGACGCGCCAGTCCATGGATCTTGGCGCGCCGATTGGCGAGACCCCGGCGCAGGAACGTAAAGGGGCACAGGATGGTGACCCGGAGCGCGCGCGAAGTGCCGGCAGCGATGGAAACGGGCCCGAGCCGCGGCTGCTGTCCGCCCTGGACGGCAAACGGGTGATATTCGACTCCTACATGCTGGCGCAGGGCACCGAGGGCATCACGATCGATACCAGTCGTTTCGAGCGGCTGGATATTGTCGCGCCGGGCAAGTACCGCGTCGAACTGCATGTCAATGGCCAATGGCGCGGCACCGAGGATATCGAGTTCCGGCAGGTTGCGGGCCGGGAAAGCGCGCAGGCATGCTACGACCGCGATCTGCTCACCCGCGCAGGTGTCGATCTGCGCAAGAGCGCGCGCGGCCAGGATCCCGCGCGGCCGCCCAACCCGATGCCGGAAGGCCCGGTCTGTGCCGACATCGGCAACTATGTTCCCGGCGCCGAACTCAAGTTCGACCAGGCGGAGCAGGCGATCTATCTTTCCGTGCCGCAATACTATCTGCGGCTGACCACATCGAAGAACTATGTCGATCCGCAGCGTTGGGACAGTGGCGTTCCGGCGCTGCTCCTCAACTACAACACCAATGTCTTCACCACGCAGAGCCAGGGACGCAACACCACCCAGGCCTACGCGGGCCTGAACCTGGGGGCAAACCTCGGGCCGCTGCGATTGCGCCACAACGGCTCGGTCACCTGGTCGGCGCCGACTGGCACGCGCTATCAGCGTGGCTATATCTATGGCCAGACCGATCTGCCCGAGCTGCGCTCGCAATTGCTGGTCGGCGAGAGCTCGACCAGCGGCGAGTTGTTCGATTCGGTGTCGTTCCGCGGCGCGCAGATCTTCAGCGACGACCGCATGCTGCCCGAGACGCAGCGCTACTACGCACCTGTGGTGCGCGGTACCGCCGGCTCGAACGCCCGGGTCTCGGTCCACCAGCGCGGCTTCCTGGTCTACGAGACCACCGTGGCACCGGGGCCGTTCGAGATCAATGACCTGCAGGTTGCCAGCTACGGCGGCGACCTGCAGGTGACCGTGACCGAGGCCAACGGGCAGGCGCGTACCTTCCTGGTGCCCTTTGCCACCACCGTGCAGTTGTTGCGGCCCGGTGTCACGCGCTACAGCGTGACCGCGGGCAGGGCTAGCGACCCCGCTCTGCAAGGCAGCGGACAGTACGTCATGCAGGGCACGCTGCAACACGGCATCAACAATATGGTCACCGGCTACGGTGGTGTGGCCTTCGCCAGCAACTATGTGTCCGGGCTGCTGGGCGGGGCGCTCAACACGCGCTTCGGTGGCTTTGGCGCCGACGTCACGTGGGCCAGGGCCGCCGTGCCAAACGGCGATAGCCTGCGTGGCTCCAGCTTCCGTGTTTCGTACAGCAAGAATTTGCCGAACAGCGGTACCAACTTCTCGCTGCTGGCGTACCGCTATTCCACGCGTGGCTATCTTGGCCTGCGCGATGCGCTGATGCTGCACGATGCCGTCGAGCGCGGCGCGGCGGCCGATTCGTTCGCGCGCACGCGCAGCAGAGTGGATGCCAACATTAGCCAGACGCTCGGCGCGAGCGGCGGCAATGTCTACCTCAACGGCTCTTCGCTCCAGTACTGGAACCAGCGTGGCCAGGCGCTCAGTTTCACGCTGGGCTATAGCAACCAGTGGCGCGGCAACACCTATTCCGTGTCCGTGCAGCGCGTGCAGAACGCGGGGGGCGGTGGGGCCTTGTATGGGGGAGCGAGCAGCGGCAGCAGCACGCTGGTCAGCCTCAACCTGTCGATTCCACTGGGAAAGTCCGCCCGCGGCGCTCCCGTCCTGAACGCCTTCGTCACGCACGACGACAGTGCCGGCACGCAGGTGTCTTCCGGCGTTTCGGGGATCATCGACCAGCAGGGCAAGGGCTCGTACTCGCTCTCCGGCACTTATGACGACCGGCGCAATGCCGCCTCGGGCAACGCCAGCATCAACTGGCGCCTGTCTGACGTCACGCTGGGCGCCAGCATTGGCCAGGGTCAAGGCTATCGGCAGGCGTCGGCCAGCGCGCAGGGCGGCCTGGTCGTTCATCCGGGCGGCATATCCATGGCACAGACCCTTGGCGAGACCATCGGCGTGGTCCATGCGGCGGATGCGCAGGGCGCCCGGGTCGGCTACGGCGGCGCCAGCGTGGACCGGCGCGGCTACGCGGTCGTACCCAGCCTGATCCCTTATCAGTTGAACAGCATCGATGTCGATCCCAAGGGCATCCCCGACGACGTCGAATTGAAGGTGACCTCGCGCAGCGTCGCGCCGCGCGCTGGCTCGGTGGTGATGCTCACCTACGAGACCCGCAAGGCGCGCGCCGTGCTCATCAACAGCCGCATGCCCAATGGCGAACTGCTGCCCTTCGCCGCCACCGCCATCGATGCCGAAGGCGGCATGGCGATCGGCGCCGTGGGCCAGGGCAGCCGCCTGGTGGTGCGCACCGAGAAGGACCGCGGCTCGATCCGCGTCGAATGGGGCAAGAAGCCCGAAGAGCGCTGCGTGATCGACTACACGCTGCCCGCGCGCGTGCAGGGCAAACGCAGCGGCTACGAGATGCTGGACCTGCCATGCCTTCCATTGCCGGCCGGCGGCGTGGGCAGCAAAGAGCTGGCGGCGCGTCCGTGAGGCCGAATCAACCCGGAGCCGGGCAACCGTTGAGCACCAGGACGGCAGCGCAAGGCAATCCGGCCGGCATGCTGAACCAGGGAAGGCCGAGCTGCATGACCCATCCGATCATTGCGGGCGGCAGCGATCGCAGGCAGCGCTGCGAGCGGCGGTGGCGCGGCGCTGGGGCCATGCTGGCCTTGCTGCTTTGCCTGGCGCCGGCCGGGGCGCTGGCGGCGTTGTCGATCATCGGCACCCGCTTCGTCTACCCCGCCGAGCTGTCGGCGCTGAGCGTGAGGCTGCGCAATGCCGGCGACAGCCCGATCCTGGTCCAGGCCTGGCTGGACCAGGGGGAGGTCAATGCCGATCCGGCCACGCTGAGCGTGCCCTTCATCTTGTCGCCACCCTTGCTCAGGCTGGACCCGGAGCGCAAGACGGTGCTCCGGCTGCGCTACACCGGTGAGCCGCTGCCCGGGGATCGCGAGTCGGTGTTCTGGATCAACTTTCTGGAGGTGCCGCCGCTGGCCGGGGACACCGCCAGTCTGCTGCGCCTGTCTTACCGCACGCGCATGAAGCTGCTGTTCCGGCCGGCGGGATTGCCCGGCACCGCGGACGAGGCCATCGGGCAGGTGACATGGGCGTTCGGCAATGCAGGCAAGGCGGGCGGCGCCGTCCTGGAAGCAAGCAACCCCACGCCTTACCACGTGTCGCTGGCGCGGATGGCCGTCGGGCGCGGGGGCGCATCGGTGGAACTGGACGGCCAGACCATCGCGCCGCTTGGCGTCACGCGGTTCACGCTGCCCGGCTTGAAGGGCGCCGCCTCGGACGAGGCGGTGGTGCATTACGAAGCCGTCAGGGACAGCGGCGAACTGATCGTCGGCAATGCAAATGTCAAAAGGTAGTTTCGACGCAGGTTGATGGGTGGCTCGATGAGGAAGTCCAACGCCATCGGGCTGAGAGCGGCGCATGCACATCGATTGGGCCGCTCGTGAAATGAATGGATTGCCATGAGAAGAAATCAAGTGACTGCTGGCCGTGGAACTTTTGTCGATGTCGATGTCGATGTCGATGCCTATGCACAAGCCCGCCGGGCGGTCGGTGACCGGGCCGCGCGCCGCGCCTTCGGGCTGCGTGCCTGCGGTGTCGGCCTGATGTTGCTGCTGCCGGTCGCGGGGCATGCGCAGGTGCCCGGTGCGCCCAATGCGGCGAATGCGGCGAATGTACCCAGCATACCCAGGGCCGGGCAGACCATGCGCGATCTCGAGACCGTGCGTCCGGAACTCCCTGCGCCGTCCAGTCTGGAGCTGGACCTGCCCAAGGCCGACGAGCGCAGCGTGCCCACCGCGTCCGCCGACCCGGGGATACGCCTGAAGGTGCAGGGCTTTCGCATCGACGGGAACAAGGTATTCGACTCGGCGCAACTGCTGCCCTTGCTGAGCGACCTGAACGGCAGCGAGCAGGACCTCGCAGGCCTGCGCGTGGCGGCGGACCGCATCACCGCGTATTACCACGCGCACGGCTACCTGCTGGCGCGCGCCTTCCTGCCGCCGCAGGATATCGAAGATGGCTTGATCCGGCTCGAAGTGATGGAGGGCAGGTACGGGCAGGTCGTGCTGCAGAATAAATCGCGCGCGTTCGACGGCGTGCTGCGCCAGCCGCTGTCGAGGCTCAGGCGCGGCGAGGCGGTGCATAGCGCGGAACTGGAAAGCAGCCTGCTGCTGCTCAACGATATCCCCGGCGCCCAGGCCAAGGGTACCTTGCAGTCCGGCACCGAGCCCGGTACCACCGACCTGCTGGTCGAGGCAGAGCCCGGGCCGCTGGCCGGCGGCAGTCTGGAGGCGGACAACTACGGCGGCTACTACACCGGCGAATACCGCCTGGGCGGCAGCTTCTACCTGAACAACCCGTTGCGGCTGGGGGACCAGTTGAGCCTGCGCGTGCTTGGCAGCGACAAGCGGCAGCGCTACTACCGCGCCGGCTACCAGTTGGCGGCCGGTCCCTGGTCCACACGCGTGGGCGTGTCGTACTCGGATATGGGCTATCACCTCGGCAAGAATTTCGCGGTGCTGGAAGCGCACGGCCGCGCCAGCATCCGCAGCGTCTTCGTCTCGCAGCCGCTGCTGCGCGGCCGCGCCTTCAACCTGAGCGCCCAGCTGCAGTACGACGACAAGCGGCTGCGCGACGAGATGGATCTCTTCGAGCGCAACGTCGGCAAGCGCGTGGGGCTGTGGACCGCTGGCGTGAACGGCAACGGCCAGGACAACGTATTCGGCGGCGGGCAGACCATGTTCTCGGCGAGCTACAGCACGGGACGGCTTCGCATCGACGATCCGTACACCGAGTTCATCGACCAGGTCAGCGCGAGAACCGGCGGCAGCTTCAGCAAGATGAACCTGAGCGCGGCGCGCCTGCAGCGGCTGAGCAATCGCTTCCAGCTCTATGCCCAGGCCAATGCGCAATGGGCGTCCGGCAACCTGGACGGCTCGGAGAAGTTCGGCATGGGCGGGCCCTATGGCGTGCGCGCCTACGCGCTCGGCGCCGGCAGCGGCGACCAGGGCTGGCAGGCCAGCCTGGAGTTGCGCTACGCGGCGGCCCCTGGCTGGCAGCTGAGCGCCTTCGTGGACAAGAGCGTGGTGGACACCAACAAGCAGCCCTGGACCAGGGAGCGCAACACGCGCCGGTTGACGGGGGCGGGCATCGGTGGCGCCTGGGCCGGGCAGGGACATCAGATCAGCCTGGCGCTGGCCTGGCCGCTGGGCCAGCGCGACGCAAGCGGGGGGCCGGTGCGCAGCCCCAGGTTTTGGGTTCAGGGCGCGCAGTACTTCTGAGCGCGCCGTGGACCGTGTCGGTGCAGTACCCGTGCTGCCGGGATCGTTGCAGCATTTCAATAACAAGGAAAGAGGTCAATATGAACAAAAGCTATGCACTGGTCTGGAATCAGGCCCAGGGATGCTGGAACGTCGCCAGCGAAGGGGCTCGCCGCCGCGGCAAGTCTGGCGGTGCCAGGCGCGTGATTGCCGCCGCTGTTGCACTGTTGGGGCTGGGGGCGCTTGCGCCGGCGCATGCCTTGCCGACCGGCAATGTGATCGTATCGGGCACCGGCAATGTCGCGTCCTTCAACAATGGCAAGGACATGTCGATCAACCAGTCGAGCGACAAGCTGATCATCAACTGGAACGGGTTCAGCGTTGGCGCGGGGGAGAGAGTCACCTTCAACCAGCCCGACAGCAACTCGATCGCGCTCAACCGCGTGATCAGTGCGAATGCCAGCAATATCCAGGGCCAGATCGATGCCAATGGCCGCGTTTTCCTGGTCAACCCCAACGGGATGGTGTTCGGGCAGACCGCCCAGGTCAACGTGGGCGGTCTGGTAGCCTCGACGCAGGACATCACCAACGCGGATTTCAACAGCGGGACCTACCGCTTTGCCGGCGGCGCGGGTGCGTCGATCATCAATGCCGGCCGGATTACCGCCGCGCCGGGTGGCAGCGTGGCGCTGCTGGGCACGACGGTGAACAACACTGGCCTTATCCAGGCGCAGATGGGCCGGGTGGCGCTAGGCGCCGGCAATGACTTCACCGTGAGCTTCGACGCCAGCAACCTGCTCAACCTGCAGGTGAATGGCGGCCTGGTAGGCTCGCTGGTGCAAAACGGCGGCCTGCTCAAGGCCGACGGTGGCCAGGTGCTGATGACGGCCCGTGCCGCCGGCAGCTTGCAGCAGGCGGTGGTGAACAATACGGGCATGATCGAGGCCAAGACCTTGCGCGGCAATGCCGGCAAGATCACGCTGGACGGCGGCAGCGCCGGCGTCGTGCGCGTGGCCGGCAACCTGAACGCCAGCGCGATGGCCGGTCCGGGCAACGGCGGCACCATCGAGACCCGCGGCGCCGATGTGCAGGTGCAGTTGGGCACCCAGGTCAACACCCAGGCCAATAACGGGCAGACGGGCACCTGGAAGCTCAGCGGGATGGATGTCAACGTCGGCCAGAGCGCCGGCAGTGGCGAAATTACCGCATATAGTGACACGCTCTCGCACAACCTCGGCACCACCAATATCGAGCTGGCCAGCACCGTTGGCAATCTTTCGGTCAACGCGCCGATCGAGTGGAGAAGCGGCAACAAGCTGACGCTGACCTCGGCTGGCGATGTCAATGTGAACGGAGCGCTGAGCGCCACCGGCGTCAACGCCAGCCTGGCCATGACCGCCGGCGACGCCAAGGATATCAACCTGAACAACAAGGTCACGCTCAGCGGAGCTGGCAACGGCCTGGCGTTGAACTATGGCCGTTCGCTGAACCTGAACAACGGCGCGGTGGTCACCTTGTCCGGGACGGGGGCGTCGTTCAGGTCGAACGGCTTTTCCTATAGCGTGATCCAGAACCTCGCGCAGCTGCAGGGCATCAACGACAATCTGGGCGGCTACTACGTGCTGGGCAACAAGATCAGCGGCGGCAGCCTGAAGTCGATCGGCGGCGACTACGGCACGTTCTACGGCACCTTCGACGGCCTGGGCAATACCTTGAGCAATCTCAAGGTGACCAGCACCGGGCCTTTGTCCGGCCTGTTCTCGGCATCGTCCGGCAGCATCAGCAACCTCGGCCTGGCGGCGTTGACGGTCAACGCGACGTCTGGCAATGCCGGCGCCGCTGCGCTGGGCGGGCTGGTGGGGCAGAATTCCGGCACCATCTCCAACGTCAACGCCACTGGCGTATGCCTGTCTAGCAACAGCGGGCGGGCCCATTCAATGGGTGGCCTGGTGGGGAAGAACCTCATCGACGGCTCCATCGACCGCGCTTCGGTGAGCGCCTCCAATCTGTCCGGCAGCAACCTGACCCAATCGATCGGTGGCCTGGTCGGCGAAAACGCGGGCAGAGTGACACGCAGCAGGTCGGATGCCAAGATCGGCGGATACATGCAGCGCACGGCCATGGGCGGCGTGGGCGGCCTGGTCGGGCTGAACGCCGGGCCTAACGCCTATATCGCCGATTCGTCCAGCCGGGGCACCGTCGGCACATACTACGGCGGCCTGAACGTGGGCGGCCTGGTGGGCTACAACAACGGTGGCGTCATCGAGCGCGTCTTCTCCGCCGGCGACACAGGCTCTTCCAGCAACGCCGTGATCGGTGGCCTGGTTGGCCTCAACGACAGCGGCGGCCGGATTGCCGATGCCAGCACCAGTGGCCGCGTAGACGGCAGCGGTGCCGCGGCCATCGGCGGCCTGGTGGGGCAGAACCGGAACGGTAGCCTGATCAATGTCAAGACCAGCGGCCTGGTCAGGGATACTTCGGGCATCGATGTGGGCGGCCTGGCCGGCAGCAACGAGGGCGGCACCATCTTCGGCGCGGAAGCCACCGGCGCCGTGATCGGCGGCGCCAACAACCGCGTGGGCGGCCTGGTCGGCAGCAACTACAGCGGCACCATCCAGAGTTCGGTGGCGCGAGGCAAGACCTCGGGCGGCAGCAACAGCCACACCGGCGGCTTGGTCGGCTACAACGGCGGCAACCTGCTGGCGGTGGAAGCGAGCGGCGAAGTCTATGCCAACACCAACAGCTTTGTCGGCGGCCTGGTCGGCACCAACGTCGCCAGCAATGGCGCCGCGATCGTGTCGGGCGTAGCCAGCGGCAACGTCAAGGGTGAAAGCCGCAGCGTGGTGGGTGGCCTGGTTGGCCAGAACCACGGCGCGGTCAGTGCTTCGTCGGCTTCCGGCACGGTCAGCGGTGGCAACTACGTGACGATGGGCGGCCTGATTGGCCTGAATCAGGGCGAAGTCAATTACTCGACGGCCAGCGGCAAGGTCGACTTCGTGTCGAGCTACGCCCAGAGCTATGGTGGCCTGGTCGGTGTGAACTTCGGTCTCATGCAAGGCAACCGGGTTTCCGGCAATGCTGCCCTGCTGCCGCAGGCCGGCATCAACTACGGCACCATCATTCAGTAAGTTGCTGAAGCAGTCCACTGACCTGCCTGCCTAGCAGGCCCCTTGCGTGCCGTGTTTCGGCATGGCATGCAAGGGCATTTCAGTACCGCACCATGGAACACAAGGACGGATATGCGTTGCTGGCGGCGCAGGTGGCGGGTCCTGTCGGCCGCGCGCACCATGGATTTTGACGCCACCTCGAAAGGCTGGCGAGACAGGGGGGGGAGATGGAGAGCCGCATGAATACGAATCTACTGCCTATTGCCGGGCTGCCGGGGATTGCACGGGCGGCGCGCCAACCGGTACGCCTGTTCATTGCCGCGCTAATGCTGATGCTGGGGTTGGTGAGCGGCAGCGCCCAGGCACAATTTGAAAACCGCATGGCCATCAACTGCACGAACCCCAATCCGCAGGAGATCCAGCCGTGGACGGTCACCAATCCCCTGACCAGCAGTACGGCCATCGGCACGATCCTGATGGAGCGGCGGTTCGCGTTGTCGACGTCCTTCACCTTTGGTGCGACGTCGGCAGTGGTCGCTCACGATCTGGTCACGGGCGCCCACTGGGCAATGGGGTTCGGGCCGCCCGTCGGTGCGGATGGCATTGTGCCAACGAATATTGACGGCATCGGCTTCAAGTGGGAAGCACTATCGTCGGACGGTGTCGCCAGAACCCTGCGCAAAGAGGCCGACCCGCTTGCCGTCGAGAAGATCGATGTCTTGTTTCAGCCCAATCTGGGGATAAAGACCGGGTCCACCATCGCCAGCTACAAACAGTACCTGGTGCTGACCAAGGACCCGAATGCGCTCCCCCCGGGCGAGATCAAGGTGACCCATGTTGCGGGTGGTCTCCAGGTGAAGATCTATGCGGCGGATTTTCTGAAGTCGGTGGGAGTGAGCCTGGGCAGCACGTTCCAGGTGCCCACCTTGGGCCCGGGATGTCATCAGTCCATTACCTACGACAGCACGGGCATCGTCAGCATCGGTGGCGGCCCTCCGCCCCCGATTCCAAACAAATGCGACGTGGTGGCCAATCAGATCATTCCGATCGATCTGGGGAGTGTCCCCATTAATCAGTTCAAGAAGCTCAACGACACTTCCCCGCCGAAGCACTTCGAGATCGCCCTGAGCAATTGCGCGGCCAACGCCAAGCCCACGATCAGCTTCAGGGACAAGGCGACGCCGCCCAATGCAGACAAGACGGTGTTGCGGCTCAGCGCGCCGGGCGGGCAAAGCCTGGCCCAGGGGTTCGGCATCATCATGACGCGCGAGGATGGCAGCCGGGAGCGCATCGCCTATGGCGATCCGGGCGCTGCCAAGAAGTACGAGATGACGCTCGACAAGCCGGGCAGGACAGCAAAGCTTCCGCTGTCGGCGCAGTACATCCGCACCGGTAGCGACGCCGAGGTCAAGGCCGGCTATGCGGGAGGCTCCGCCGAATTCACCTTCACTTTCCCCTGAGGATGGTGTCCAGAACCAGGTTGGCAACGCTGCGCTGACCATATGAGCGCCATCAGATGAAATCGAGGAACCATCTCACCCTACACAGCGTTCGCAGGCTCGCCTTCGCCGACTTGCCAGTGTCGGGTTGCGGACGAAGGAAGTCCCCGTGGGTTACGGCACAGCGTCGCCGCGCGCAGGAATTGGAGGTGGTGCTGCCGGTGCAGCGCGCCGCTGAGTCGCTGCGCCAGATTCAGCTATTTCCCAATATGCAGTTAAAGGTTGGAAAGCGTTGATTCGGTGTTTTCTACCCACCGATGGCGTAGCACTGTGACTTTTGAAGCGGGTGGTTTGGGGCGGACTTCGTGCCGTTATACTGCGCAGGTCGTTGCAACCATAGCGACCGGGTTTAGCGGCCCGCGGAAAAAGGTGAACAATCCGCCATCAATCCGCGTGAAGAAGGAGGCACACCCATGCCCCAGTCTTCGCTCGCCCATCCCGGGCAAATCGTATCCTCCAAGCCAGCCATCCTCTGCCAGCGCCTGCGCGCCTCCCAACGGAGGGCGCCCGATGCATAGGTATCCGCACTACAACATCACCGCCCAGCGCGCCGGGCGCGACACCTTCCTCACGGCCCACGCGCCTTCCGAAAGCCCGCTAAGCCTTGCCGCGGAAAAAACCGCGCAACTCAACGCGCTGCTGTCGGTGGCGGTCGAGAACGCTGCCGGCGGTTCCTTGTGCAACATCACCGAAGAGGCGCAGAGTCATCTGCTTTCGCTGGCGGCCGTGCTCGCGCATGAAACGCTGGTGTTGAGCGAGTTGGCCGCGCAGGACGATGAGGGGGAGGGTGGCGATGGATAGTGGGTAGACGGCCAAGCGCAGACGTAGATGAAGTCCAAAGCCCGGAGCCGATTGGGTCGCTCAAAGCTCGTCGTCTGCCAAGGCCTCGCGTGTATCCATTGCAGCCTTCTTTAGCGGCCTATCTTGGGCGGATTGGATGGCAATCCCTTGCCAACATCATGCCAGGCTAACGCGAGCCACGGGTGCCTGGGCGTGATCAGCGGCCTTCGCCAACATCGTTCTGCGCAAACTGGACTGCAAGGCCGATCGCCCGTAGGCTGTATCCGTTCACTTGCCAGCCACCCCCGGTCCTCTGCGGATGATCGGGGCCAAACGGTATCGCCAGGATCCTGAGCCCCGCCCAGGGGATCTCAATGCGCGCCGATGGCCGCACGTCGATCAATATGTCGTCCCGATGCAAGCCACCCCGCGTTTCGGAGTAAGGCTGTGCGATGGCACCCCAACGGCGTAGCCAGGCACACAGGTGCGTGGCGACCTCCCTCACGTCCGAGCGCACGTACACCACGCCAGGCCGTAGTTGAGGCATCTCGATATCCGGTGCATCGATGGACAACGAGAAGGGCAACGTAGCCGAGAAGAGGCTTCCGAGCCCAGGCTCGCTTACCACCTGGATAGCGCCGCCCATCAACTGGGCAAGCCGATGGCAGATCGAAAGCCCGAGTCCAGAACTGGCGGCCGGCTGCCGGCTGCCGCTTGCCTGATAATACGACTCGAAGATGCGCTCCTGGCTTTGCGCGGCAATGCCGACGCCGGTGTCCGCCACTTGCCACATCAGCTCGACGCCTTCCGGCCGGGTTGCCACCATCCGCGCGCGCAGCACCACCCGGCCCATCTGCGTGAACTTGATGGCGTTGCTCAGCAGGTTGTTCAGGATCTGGCGCACGCGAACCGCGTCGCCCAGTACGCTCCCGGGAATGTCCGCATCGATACAGGCGTAGATGAGCAGGCCCTTGCGCTGCGCGCGTGCAGCGTACGAGCAAAGCACGTCTTCCGTCAGGTCGAGCGGCGAGAAGGCAGCCGGTTCGAGCATCAGGCTCCCGGCTTCGATCCTCGAGATGTCCAGCGCGTTATCCACTACCTGCAATAGTGAAGCCGAGGCCCCTTCGATGGCCTTGATGTACTCCCGCTGCTGCCCTGACGCGCCGCTCAAGGCCAGGAGCTCAAGTGTTCCCAGGATGCCGTAAAGTGGCGTACGAATTTCATGACTCATGGTGGTCAGGAAAACGGTCTTGGCCTCATTGGCGGCTTCCGCCCGTTGAATGGCCAGCTGCGTTGCTGCTTCCATTTCCTTGTGGGCGGTGATGTCGCTGAACGCGCAGATCACCACGTCTTCGCCCTGGTAGCGCGCCGACGCGAAAGATACATAGACGCTGCGGCCGTCATGCAGCACCAGTTCGCGGCCGGTGCCCGGATGGCGGTCATTGGACAGTGCGGCTTCGCGCCACGAGACGTCGGGATCAAACCAGCTTCGCGCCAATCCGTTGGCAAGTGGCACGTTGCCGTCGCGGCGGCGAAGCACACACAATGCCACCGGTGCCGCCTCGATAATGGATCGGCTAAACGCTTCGCTTTCAATCAGGCTGTCAAATTGCCGCTGCGCCGGCCGCACCTGGTGCCGATTGATATACACGATGCCGATGCCCATGCCGATGATCAGCAGAACGAAGCCCCCCAGTGCCAGCCGGATAGCCGGCATGCATGCGTTCAGCAGCGCGCTCGCACGAATGACATACACAACACGCCAGCCGTCGTCGCCTACCGCCTTGCTGAGCGTTAGGTACTTGGGTATTGGGCCCATTCCGTATCGAATAAACGCATCCTCGCGCGTCATTCTCGCCAGATCGCGCCTTAATTCGGCATCTCCCGTGCTTTCGAGAACAACGTTATCCTGACGGTCCAGCAGCATATAGCTTAGGCCAGGCTTGGACAGCAGAAGACCCGGCTCGACATTGTCCAACGCCAATCCAAGCCAGCCGGCTGTTTTCTCGCCAGGATCGACCCGGCCAAACATGTAAAGACGGTGATGCGTGCGATCGCTGGCCCAGATAATCGACCCGGTGTCAGCCGATTGCGCGTGCCGCGCAACCAGCATGTTTGTCACCTCGGGCGAGAGAGCCTCCCGGATTCCACGGCGGTCGCTCTCCAGCCCTACCTGAGTGGACTTGGCAGCGGTCCAGTAGACCAGATGGGCGCCTGAACGCGCGATGGCGTCCCTGTCCCGTTCAGTCACATACAAGGTCCAGCTCTTCCCGGCTTGCCGATCGATGGCGAGCGAAATCCCTTCGATGCGATGGGCCGCGCTTGTCGGCAACTGGACAGGCTCGCCGCTGCCTTCGGATATGGAGTCGATCAAGGATCTCAGCAGCGAGCTACGTCGCCCCAGGAAAATCTGCGCGTTATACGCCGCAGCATTCATCTGGCGCCGATAGGCAGAAATACTTCTCTCGAATTGAGACTCCAGGTACAGCACCGCGGCCATGCCCGCGCACAGCAGCAACGTCGCTGCCAGGAGATATAGCATCACAACGGCTACGCGCGGCGGCGATATCTTGACGCTACGGCGCCCAGCACGAAGTCGGTGGAAATGCATGATTGAATATTGCCGTCGATCGGAATTCTTTCCTATCGGACAATTCTCAATCTTTGATTTCAGCAGTGATTTGCCATAGCCCCCCATCCCCCCCGCAATGCCGCTGGCAAGCCCCCGGAGTGTCGTTATCCACGCAGCGACTTGACGGTCTCCACTGCAGCGGTATCCTCGTTGGCAGGGGCAAACCGAAATGCGAACGCGTACTCGTACAGCTCGCGGTCGTTCGCAAGGCCCAGTTTTTTCATGCCCGCAATGCGCTGCGTGCTCACGGTCTTGACGCTGCGCCCCAGCGCCGTGGCGATCTCACCGACGGTCATGCCTCGCGTATAGCGGCGCAGCACTTCGGTCTCCCGTGCCGAAATGCAGTCGTTGGCAAAGACGTCGATCGGCTCCTCCGCCATCCGGGAGTGAGCCATCAACTTGCGCACCGATTGCGCGATGTACATTCGCCCTCGCGCGACGGCCCGGATGGCACCCGCGATCTCCCTGGCCGGGTCGCTCCTCAGCAG
This sequence comes from Cupriavidus sp. GW822-FHT03E04, assembly GCF_058801495.1. Lineage (NCBI taxonomy): Bacteria > Pseudomonadati > Pseudomonadota > Betaproteobacteria > Burkholderiales > Burkholderiaceae > Cupriavidus > Cupriavidus sp. GW822-FHT03E04. Next base: position 347,419 of record NZ_JBXANI010000001.1, on the reverse strand, counting down.
CAGACCATGGGCACCCGAGACGATCATGGCTCGCAGGACCAAGGGGCTGGATACCTTCGTGATGATCACAACCTTCAAGCGAGGACAGGTGCCATGCAGAAGATCCAGCAATGCGATATTGTCGTCATGTCGCCGGCCCGGACGATGAAAGGCGCAGAGCAGGACATCGGCCCTGGCTCTGCCCGGCCACTGCATCAGTTCGGCGGAATCCACGGGTTCTCCAACGATCTGGACTTCATCCATCAGCGCTAACACCTGGCGCGTCTTTTTCCGCGACGTGGAATGGTCATCCGCAAGAAGCACTCTGATTGGCACAACTAAGCCCTCCGATCAACGAATCTGTGTAAAACCGATCCGGCGCCCGGCGGACCGTGCCCGGCGCGGCGCGCCCCGCTCCGTAGAGCCGGCCCATCCGGGATGCCGCGACCATCCACTACACGTTGGCCTGCACTCGGATGAACGGCTCCCGGATATTCGGTCTCGGAAATCTCTGGCGTGGCGGCGGCCGCGTAGCCGCCGGCTGGCAGCAGCACACACAGGCTGGCGCGGCCGGCCTGGCGGGCCACTTCGATTATTTCGGGCGATCGGTATGGCAAGGGGTTGTAAATCTCCAGCCGCGTAACAGCGGCACGGCAAATAGCGATGACCGGAATGGCGTAGCAATATCTCGCCCCTGCTTCAAGGCGGCAGGGCCTGACAGCAAGCCAATCCTCCTGCGGGTAGCGGCAAGGCGTGACCCAGATCAATCGGGGGCGGGCAAGACCTTCCGATGGCTTGGTTACATGAAAGTGCATATTGGCCGCCAAAGCCCCGGTATGGATCGCATGTGTCAGCAGATATTCGCCAGAATTCCCCGGTAGCGACACAGGACAGTTCTTGTTTTCGGTAAAAATAAATGAATTGAGATTATCGCCACGCTTAACAACGCGTGTGAGATCGGGTGCCCGCCAGTGCAAGTCAGCCTCTCATCAAGGTCAGGTGTGGCCCCATTCGAAAAATCCCTCCCGAGTTGGTCATCTGGTGTGCACAAAGACCTTAACCTCATCTGGAACGCGCGCTGTTCTTTGCGCGCGTCAGATATCGAGATTCTGTCTATCGTGGAATTACAATTCTTTTTCGCTAATAAAATTGTAATAAAGTATACAAAATACTTAAATTATAATGAATTGGGAATTGTGATATTGTCGGCTGGGAAATTAAAGAAAATAGGCTTCTACGGTGCGGATGAAGTCAGGGAAGTTATCCGGCGCGCACCTGCCAAGTGGTGGGGATTCTTGCGTCGTTCTGGTCGATGATGATCAACCATCCCCGCTAGCCAGCCGCCCGGCGGCTGTCAATGTCGAACTGGCTGTGTGCCGGCACGTTGCTGCAGAACCAGATTATTCTGGTAGAAGAGGCGTGATGACTTCAGTATTCTTGAGGTCGTCGGCATCAACATTCCCTGGTGATGCCGACTCCCGATTCCGGCGAGGATTCCCCCCCCTCTGCCCGGACTTCTACCCACCCAAGCGACCCTCGCGGGCAGCTTGGGTTTTTTTTGTGCGCCCGGCAGGGCGCATCCATAGCGCCCCGCTACTGAAAAAGCTCGGTAGCAATGCAGAAGGTAATGAGCTGCTGGTCGGTTGTGACACCGAGCTTCTGCATTGCTGCCACCTTGTGGCCACTCACGGTCTTGATACTGCGGTTGAACTGCCTGGCGATGTCCTGAACCGATTCCCCGCCAACGAAATGGCGAAGCACTTCATATTCCCGCGGCGACAGCGTCTTGATTCGCTCGCCAATGGAATCCGACCCCGAGTTCTCGCGAAGAGACCCCTGGAGGGATGCTGGAATGTATCTGCGGCCACTCCGGATCGCGAACAGGGCGGCGAGGATGTCGTTGAGAGAGTCGCCCTTGAACACCACGCCGTGCACGCCGGTATCGTAAAGGGCCGACACGATGATCGGGTTGGTGAGCATTGTCAGCACCAGCAGCTTGACGCCGGGAAACGTCCTGGCCAGGTATGCGATGAGCTTCAGGCCATCCCCGAAGACCGGATCACCGGGCATGGCAAAGTCGGTGACAATAATATCCGGACGGGCAAGGGGAATCTTGGCGATCAGGTCCGAGGGGCCCGAGGCGGAATCCACCACCACGAAACGCAGGTCCCGTTCGATGACTTCGCGTATTCCCATGAGTACCAGGGGATGATCGTCCGCTAAGATGATTTTGGTCTTTTTCATGGAGTTCAAAAAATCGGATAAAGGGAAGCCGCCGCCTGGTCGATTGTCAAAACTCAGCGAGAATGGCCTCGATCTGCGAGGCAACCAGCGTTATGCCTGCCTTCTGCTTTTGCTGAAGGCCTTCGCTGCGAATGTCTTCCTCCAGGGCTTCACAGTATTTCACGAGTCTGAACAATTTTACGGTAGCAAGTGCTCCGCGGATACGATGCAACGTATCCAGGGCAACGTCGGTGGACGAATTCACGCTTGCTCGATTGAGCGCCGTGATATCGCCACGCATGGTCTCGGAGAATACGTCGCGGAACCTGAGCGGCACGATCCCGATTTCATCATGGCTGGCCGGGGACTCCGGGACTGCCTCCGGCGCGTGCCGTATGACCGCAGGCGAGCGCAGATGAGACCGTAGCGCCCCCAGGTCAAATGGCTTGACCAGCCAGGACGTCATGCCTGCGTCCATGCAGCGTTGCTCCTCTTCGCGCATCGCATTGGCGGTGATCCCGATAATAGGGCCCTCGTAGCCTTGTTGTCTCAACGCTTCGGCCAACTCGTAGCCATTTGCCCTCGGCATGTTGATGTCCGTGATCACGACATCGAACAGATCGGGGTGCCATCGGGCCAGCGCATCCACCCCATCGCAGACCAGGACAACCAGGCAGCCGATTTGTTCAAGTTGCTCCTTCAGGATCATGCCGTTGATAGCGTTATCCTCGGCCACGAGGACCCGAAGCTGTGCGCAGGCAGCGAGCGGCTCCGCCTGCCTGTCAACTGGCTCGGATATACCCGGCACCGCGAGGGCGATGGCGCTGCCGATCGCTTGAATGCTGTGCGCACTCAGGTAGCCACGTCCCGCCGACAACGCCGCGTCCGCCGCGGCAGGCTCGCTGCCGGCAAACAGATAATTCCCGGTCCAGCCCTCGGGCACCGGGTAGGCGACGAGAAGGTCCAGCACACGCACGTGCCGCGCAGCATCGACAGGAACATCGTCTGCCGTGTGCGTGGTGGCCCCCCAGCGCTTCAGCCATGCGCACACATTGTCGGTCAACTCCTTGCTCGGGGATCGCACGTAGACGGCTTCCCCCGTCAGCACGGGCGCTTGCGACGGTACCTGCACCGCAGCGTGCGACAAGGGGAGCATCAGCGAAACGCTGCTTCCCAGGCCAGGATCGCTGAACACCCGGATGTCCCCATGCATCAGCCTTGCCAGGCGCATGCAGATGGACAAGCCCAATCCGGCGCCGCTTACCGTATGCATATTGCTGTCGATCCGGTAGAACGGGGTGAAGAGTTCCGCTTGACGTTCCCGCGCGATCCCGACCCCCGTGTCCACCACCTGGAACACGAGCGTCACGCCATCGCGCTCTGCTGAATCTTGCCGGACGCGGAGAATCACGTGACCGGTTTCGGTAAATTTGATGGCGTTGCTCAGGAGATGGTTCAGTATTTGCTGAATCCGCATGGTGTCGCCACGCAGGTGCTCAGGCAGATCGGGCGCAACGCAGGCGTACAGGAGCAGGCCCTTTTGCCGGGCGCTGGCGGCAAAGCGGCTGACGCTAGCCTCCACCAGCGATAGCAGGCAGAAGTCGTCCGCCTCGACTGACAGCTGCCGCGCTTCGATCTTGGCGATATCCAGGACGTCGCTGATGATTTGCATCAGTATTTCCGACGAGTTACGGATCGTCTGGACATACTGCCTCTGCGTGTTGCCGAGGCCGGTGAGATCCAGGAGTTCCAACGCGCCCATTACGCCATACAGCGGCGTCCGGATTTCGTGGCTCATCGAGGCCAGGAAGGTGGTCTTGGCCTCGCTCGCGTTGTCGGCGTCCTGCTTTCCCTTGGCCGGGGCGCGTTCGATTTCCTTGCGTGCGCTGATATCGGCAAACGCGCACAGCAGCACGGCTTGACCACGGTAGCGGGTCGGCGCGAAAGCCAGGGAGAGCGGCCTGCTGCCATCGCCCCGGATTTCCTCGATCGCGCCGGGCAGGGTAGCAGCAAGCACTTGCGTGGCCTGGGAGGCATTGTCGAGAACGCACTGCAGGTCCTGGTGCGTATCCAGGTCCGGATCCAGGTCCGGATCCAGGTCCGGATCCAGGTCCGGATCCAGGTCCGGATCCAGGCCCGGGTCCAGGTTCAGCCATTGCTTTGCCAGATGGTTGCCGAACAGCGCCGTTCCGTCCGCCCGGTTGTATAAGCACAGCGCCACAGGCGCGGTCTCGATGAGCGCGTGGATGAATGAGTCGGTTTCCGCCAGCCGCTCGTGCGCCCGGCGCGCTGGCACTACCACGCGCCGGTTGTGCCAGCGGACGAAGGACAAACCGCCGCCCAGCCCGAATAGCACCAGCATTGCGAGGATGACTGGCAGGCCCTTGTTATGGCGGAAGAAGGTCGGATAGCTGATGCGATATAGCGCGTGCCACGAGCCGCTCGGGTCCTTTAGCCGGAAGTACAGTCCATCGGCGGCAAAGCTAACGCCATCCGCCTTCGATGCGGGCATCGGCGCCTTGCCTGCAAAGGCGGTGCGGGCCTTGTCTTCCAGCCAGAAATCGTCGTAGCCGGGTGTTTCCAGAGAACCCCGAACACTGCCAATGCTATCCAGGTTCAACAGCGCGGCAGCGTAGAGCGTATCGTTCCCGGATTGCGTCTCTCGCGGTATGGCCGCCGCGGCATCAAGAGGCAGGACGGCGAGCATCTTGCCTGCCCCCCCGGCCGCCGGATCTGCGCGGAGCCAGCTGACAGCCTCCGATGCAACGTCGCGCCCGCCTGCGTGCGTGCCGGCATGCTGCGAGCCCATCGAGAACACCACGCCGTACTCCTCGGACCTGTTGTCCGAATTGGAGCGGAACGCCTGCATGCCGACACTGGTATCGGCGTGCGTCGCGATCAGGAAGACATCTGCCGGAGGATGTTGGGATGCTGCCCAGTACGCGCTGTAGTAATCGAAAAAAAATGTGCCAAACCGGAGCACGGATCTGTCTTGCGGAGGACAGTCCGCCGTGCCCCTGCAGGCAATGCTGAACATGACCGACGTGCGCGGAACCCGCGCCTCGAACAGCATCACGCCGCCATGGACGCTCGAATCGATGCGCCGCAGCTTGACATCGCCCGTGTAATCATCGGGATGCAAGCTCTGGACTCGCGTGCGCAGGCGTATCAGGAAGGCCTCCTGCTCCCGGATATAGCCAGTGAGTCTGGAAAAATGGATGGCGATCCGTTCTTCCTGATCCTCCACAACGCGGAACATGCCCCAGCCAAGCGTGCCGGCCAACATCAGCGCCAACGGAATGACGACGAACAGGACGAGACTCAGTTGCCTCTGCATGCGGGCAAGGTGGCGGATCGGACTGCTTTCCATTAGCGCGGCAGGTGGTGAAAGGCATCGTGTCTGCGATGGATACCCGGGGAAATTGGAAACCTCTACGGCAGCACCACGCTGCAGCCCGGTGTGGCCGGCATCGCGCACACGCCAAAGGACGGAGAATGGCCTGCTCTGCCCCGAGCAATACATAAGCGTCACTGGACGTGTCACTGAAAGTGGGGCAACTCGATGTGTACACCAGATCCGACGATTGCTCAATAGCCCCGGATCATATCCCGGCATGCAGGAAGGGCCCGGACGATGCCAGTTGACGGCAGATCGTGATGGCGGCAGCGGGGCTCCGGCTGACTTGCGTGGCAGATCGGCAAGGTGACTGTGGTGACTGCTGCGCTGGCGAGGACCTGTGCTGAGCTTGCAGCCTTCTTTCTCTGCTGATCTTGGAGCCTATCCACGGGACTCCCTGCAGAATTTACGCCAAGTCCTTGGCGTGCTAGATTGGCGCCTTGATGTCTTGCCATCACGGAGCCGACCCATGCGAACGCCAACAAGGCAGCAAGCCTATGACGAGGCGAAGCGATTTATCGAGACCATCGGCCTGCGAGATGCGCAGGCGCTACGGCACAAGTTTGGCATTTCCAGCGCAGTGGCCGAAGAGATTTTCGAGTGCATCGATGAATACTTCGATGAGGGGGTGATCCTATCCATTGCGCCACTGGAGGTGGCCTTTGATTCGCGTACGCAGAAAAGGCCATGCATTGATGTCTATGAAACCAATGAAAAGGCATTAGGAATGGAGTGTGTACTCTTTGAAAATGGCAGGCCCGGTGAGGCTATTCTCCATATTGAAGTTTCAGAAGACAACGAAAAACTGGATCTGTACTACAAGTACATTGGATCTTGATGGGATTTCTGGCTTGATCTCTTCAAGTTCTCGACGCTTCGGGCAAGCCGCTATCCAAGCAGTGGCGCATCGACCTCTACCTGCCGTTCGAAAGCTACAACCCGCCATATGGGCGCACGCGGCATCCGCTTGACGCGGCACGCACCCCAGGCGGGTCGTCCGATGGCGCTGACAGCCGCCTCAAGCCGCAGCGAGCGCTGCGCCCGCGGGCTTCCAGACCGCGCCAGCATAAAACTCCGCGCCAAAATCCGCCGGCACGTCTCCACGAATCCGCTGCTCGTGCAGCGCCAGGTCGGCCAGCAGCAGATCCCGGCTGATGCGGGCGACCGAGGCCGGAATATCGCGCCGCATGCTGGGCACATCGCCCAGCGGCACGCCGACGCTGGCAAAGCCTGCTGGGTTATGCACGTGGAGATTGCGTAGCCACGGCGCGGCACCCGGTGTTTTCTCAAGGTACTCAAGGCCGCTGCCCAGATAAGGCGACGCGGCGAGTTCGTCGTCGCGCGCATCGGCCGGAGGCTGGTAGCGGTCGCGCCAGCGCAGGATATGCGGCGCAATGTCGGCCAGTTCCGCCCGCGCCGACGGATCCACCAGGTAGCCCGTGCCGGCAATCGCAAAGTCGAAGCGAAGGGTCTGCCCTTGCACCTCGGTGACGATGCGGCCGGACTCCACTTCGGCGGCGCACAGCGAGGTGCTCAGGTGCAAATGGAACTGCGGGAATTTGAGCGCCCGCTCCACCGAGTCGGCCGGTGGCGTGGATCCGGCGCGCCGATAGCGGATGGCTTGCTCCCAGCGCGTGGCATCGGGCAGGGCGTGGTAATTGTCGTAAAGGCCGGGGTAGGCGCGCACGCGCGATACCGGCGTGGCGGCGATATGGTCGCGGCGCGCGAACAGGTGCACGGCGGCCGCGCCGGATTCCAGCGCCACGGCGGCGGCGTCGAAGGCGGAGGCCGCCGCGCCCAGCACGGCTACCGTCTTGCCACGCAGCGCGCCGAAGTCGATGGCATCGGCCGTATGCGCGGCCAGCCCGGCGGCCACGGCCTGCGACAACACAGCGGGCACGAACGGCGCGCCATTGCCGGCCACGCCATTGGCCAGGATGACCTTGCGCGCAGTCTCGACGCGCGGCTGCCCATTCACGTCAAGATGCAGCCGGAAGTGCTGCAGCGCGGCGCCGGTTACGGGCTCGATGCGTACCACACGCGTGGCGTAGCGCACCGGCACGCCGAGGAAGTTGCGGTACCAGTCCAGGTAATCGGCCCAGTCCAGGCGCGCAATGCGGTCGATGGCGGCATAGGCCTCGGCGCCGTGCCGCGCTTCATACCAGGCCTGGAAGCCCAGCGTCGGCAGGCCGAGCTCCGGCCCGACCAGGTTCTTGGGCGTGCGCAGCTTCTGCATGCGGGCGCGCGTGCGCCAGACGCCGGCCAGCGCACCGTCTGGCGCGGCGTCGAGCACCGTCACGCGGCCGATGCCCGCGCGGCGCAGCGCGAAGGCATAGGCGCTGCCGCTCTGGCCGCCACCAACGATGGCCACGTTGTGGTCGATGCCGGCATGGTCCGGCACCCAGTTGTCGGGCGCGGGGCCGAGCAGGCGCAGCGTTTCGCGCGCGAGGAAATCGGGATCGGAGCCGGGGAAGGAAGAGGTTGTCGTCATGCTGCAGCGGCAAGGGTTGAGGCGGCGGGCCTGGAGGAAGCGGCTGGATGCGCGGGGCGCTTGAGCCCAAGGTGCTCGCGCAGCGTGCGGCCGTCGTACTCCGCGCGGAACAGGCCGCGGCGGCGCAGCTCAGGCAGCACCAGCGCGATGAAATCGGTGAGTCCGCCCGGCAGCACCGGCGACATGATGTTGTAGCCGTCGGCGCCGTATTTGCGGAAGCGCTCCTCGAGCTGGTCGACGATCTGCCCGGGCGTGCCGATCACCTGCCAGTGGCCGCGCGCACCCGCAACGCGCTGGTAAAGCTGGCGGATGGTCAGGTTCTCGCGCCGCGCAAGGTCGATCACCAGGCGCTGGCGGCTCTTGCTGGCATTGGTCTCGGGCAACTCGGGAATCGGGCCGTCGAGCGGATAGCCTGACAGGTCGAAGCCGCCCGTCAGGCCAGACACCAGTGCCAGGCCGACCACCGGGTCGATCAGCGCTTGCAGTTGCTCGAATTTCTCTTTGGCTTCGCTTTCACTCTGGCCCACCACCGGGAATACGCCGGGCAGGATCTTCAGGTCATCCGGCTCGCGCCCGTAGCGGGCGAGCCGGCCTTTGACGTCAGCGTAGAACGCCACGGCATCCTCCACCGTCTGCTGCGCCGTGAACACGGCTTCGCCCGTGCGTGCGGCCAGTTCCTTGCCGGCTTCGGAGGAGCCGGCTTGCACCACGACCGGATGGCCCTGCGGCGTGCGCGACACGTTGAGCGGCCCCTGCACCGAGAAATGCTTCCCCTTATGGCCCAGCACATGGCGCCTGGCGGGCTCGTAGTAGCGGCCGCTGGCCTTGTCGCGCAGGAAGGCATCGTCCTCCCAGCTGTTCCACAGCCCGGTGACCACATCGGCGAACTCCGCCGCGCGCTCGTAGCGCTCGGCGTGGGCGAAATGGTGGTCGCGGTTGAAGTTGCGCGCTTCGTGCTCGTTGGATGAGGTGACCAGGTTCCAGCCGGCTCGCCCGCCCGAGATATGGTCCAGCGAGGCGAACTTGCGCGCCACGTGATACGGCTCGTTGAAGCTCGTCGAGGCGGTGCCGACCAGGCCGATGCGCTGCGTCACCGCAGCCAGCGCGGACAGCAGCGTAATAGGCTCGAACTGCGCCTGGTAGCTGTGCGCGGTACGGCTGAGGAACTCGACATCGTCGCCGCGCGTGCCTACGCCGTCGGCCAGGAAGACCAGATCGAACTTCGCCGCCTCGGCGGCCTGGGCGAGCGCGATGTAGTGCTTGAAGTCGATGCCCGCGTCGGCCTTGGCATCGGGATGGCGCCAGGCGGCGATATGGTGGCCGCTGGGGTAAAGGAAGGCGCCCAGGCTGAGGAAACCGCTACGTTGAGCCATGATTGCTTATCGATTGCTTATCGGTTGTTGAGGGATATCAGGCGGCTATGCGTGTGCCTTGCCGGCCCTGCGGCCGTGCCAGCCCCAGGTGCTCGCGCAGCGTGCTGCCTTCGTACTGCGTGCGGAAAATGCCGCGCCGCTGCAGGATCGGCACCACGCCGTCGACAAAGTCCTGCAGCCCGTCGGGCAGCGCATCGGGCATCAGGTTGAAGCCATCGGCCGCGCCGTGGCGGAACCAGTGCTCGATGTCGTCGGCAATCTGCTCGGGCGTGCCCACGATCACGCGGTGGCCGCCGCCGCCCGCCAGCTCGCGGATCAGTTCGCGCACGGTGTAGCCATGGCGCCGCGCCAGCGCGAGCGTGGCGTTGAAGAAGGTGTGGTTGCCATTGCCGTTGGCGGGCAGGGCGAGGTCGTCCGGCAGCCGCTGGTCCAGCTTCAGGCGGTCCGGCGTGATGCCGAGCGTGCCAGCCAGCCGCGCCAGGCTGTAGTCCCAGGGGATCAGGTCGATCAGCTCGTCGCGCCGCCGGCGGGCCTGGGCTTCGGTGGCGCCGATGATGGTGGTCAGGCCGGCCAGCACCTGCACGGCATCGGGCCCGCGCCCAAGCGCTTGTGCGCGCGCCTTGAGCTCGCGCCCGTAGGCCAGCGATTCCTCGAACGATTGGGATGCCGAGAACACAGCCTCGGCATGGCGTGCGGCCAGCTCGCGCCCGTCGGCGGAGCCGCCGGCCTGCACCACCACCGGATGGCCTTGCGGCGAGCGCGGCAGGTTGAGTGGCCCCTGCACGCTGAAATGCTCGCCCTGGTGCGCAATCGGCTGCACCTTGGCGGTGTCGACGAAGCGGCCCGATGCCTTGTCGCCGATAAAGGCGTCGTCCTCCCAGCTGTCCCACAGGGCCTTGACCACGGACGTGAATTCGGCCGCCCGCGCATAGCGCTGCGCGTGGTCCGGCGCCGCATCGCGCCCGAAATTGCGCGCCGACGGCACATCGGCCGTGGTGACCACGTTCCAGCCGGCGCGCCCCGCGCTCACATGGTCTAGCGTGGCGAAGCGCCGCGCGATGTTGTAGGGCTCGTTGTAGCTGGTGGACGCCGTGCCGATCAGGCCGATATGCGTGGTCGCTGCCGCGATGCTGGCCAGCAGCACCGTGGGTTCCAGCGCCGGGATCGGGCGGAAATGAATCTGGTCGACGATAGCGGCGTTGTCCGCCAGGAACACCGCGTCGAGCCTGCCGGCTTCGGCGATCTGCGCCACGCGGATGTAGTGCCGCACGTCGGTAAAGGCGGCGGGATCGCTGTCGGGCAGCCGCCACGCCGAGGGCACGAAGCCCGAGTGCAGGATGTTGATGTTGAGGTGGAGCTGGCGCTGGCGCGCCCCGTTCGATGCACTCATTGGTAGGTCCCCGGTTCCGGATGGCCTTCGCCCAGCACCCAGCGGCCGACATTGCGGGTCTTGTACTCGGACGGGTTGTGCAGGGTATGGATGCGCACGTTGCGCCAGAAGCGGTCCAGGCCGGTCTTGCGCACCGCCGAGCGCGCGCCCGTGACCTCGAAGATCTCGCTGGAGACCTGCAGCGCGACCTCGCCGGCCAGCACGTTGGCCGCCGCAATGGCCACGGCTGCTTCGCCGCGCTCCTCGGCGCTGAGCGCTTCGCCGCGTGCGATCACGGCGTCGAGCGCGAGCAGCGCGCGGTCGGCCAGCGCGGTGGCGGCCTGGGTCTTGACCCAGAGCTCGCCGTATTGCCGGCGCACCCACGGGTCGTCCACATGGCGCTCCACGCCAGAGTGAATCCATGGGCGCGACTGATGCACCGTGTATTCACGCCCGGCGCGCAGCGCGCCTTGCGCCGTGCCGATGAACACATTGAGCAGCACGCTTTGCTGCTGCAGCGGCGTGACCGTGCGGTAGGGCTCGGCCGGCGCGCCGGTGGGGTTCAAGGGCACCGGCTGCCCGAGCACTTCGCTCTCGTGCACGCGCACACCCTGGTAGGTGACGCGGCCACTGCCGGTCTGGCGCTGGCCGATGCCGTCCCAGTCGTCCTCGATCACGATGCCTGCGCGGTCCGCGGGAATCGCGGCAAAGCGGCGTTCGCCGCTGTCGGCGTCTTCCCAGGCAATCGCCAGGAAGTCGGCCACGTGCGAGCCGGAGGTGAAGGGGCGATAGCCGTCCAGCACGAACCACTCGCCATCGCGCCGTCCAAACAGGCTCCTGGAAAAGCTGTTCGCCGTGTTGCCCCAGAACCAGTTGCCTTCGGCCGAGCGGCGCCACAGGCTGGCGGCCTTCTCCGGTGCGTTGCGCAAGCGCGGGCTCAGCAGGCTGCTGTAGTGATAGCCGAACAGATGGCCGAGCGAGCCGTCCACCTGCGCGAACAGGCGCGTGATGCGCAGCACGGTCGACCAGGTTTCGCCCTGGCCGCCGACTTCGCGCGGCAGCAGCAGCGTAAGCAGGCCGTGTTCCTTGAGCAAGCGGATCTGCTCGGCGGGTTTCCCGCCGGCCTGGTCGCGGGCGATGGCGTCGTCGGCGAAGCGCTCGCGCAGCGAGACCGCGCGGGCGATGAAGGGGTTGCCGGTGTCCGGCTCGAACAGCGCGGGCGCTGGTTCGCCCGGCGTGTGAAGAAAGGCGACGTTGGCGGTCATGTTGGGTCTCGGTCGGTAGCCGTCATCGAAGGCTCAATGCACCTTGGCAAAGCCATGGCGCTCCGCCAGCAAGGCAAGGATGCGGCGGGTATCGGTGACGAAGCGCAGTCCGCCATGCCGCTGGGCGTCGGCAGGTGCCGGCGCGGCGTCGCCCAGGATCAGCACCGGCAGGCCCTGGTGCGCCTCGCCCAGCAGGGCGGCCACCGCCTCGCGCGGTCGCGCAAACGGCTCGCGTGAAATGTCCAGGCGCGCTGCCAGTGCGGGCGCGCTGGCCAGCAGGCCTTCGATCGGCAGGCAGTCCGGGCAGACGAAGTGTTCGCCGGGATGCTTGGGGTCGGTAAATCCGGGTTGCAGCAGGAACAGTCGGTCGCGGCTCATGATGTTTGGTGGGGTCGGCAGGTTCGGCGGGGTCAGCGATAGATGGCAGGCGAGGGGAACTCGCCCGTGAGCAACCACGTGCCCACCGTGCGCTTCTTGTACTCGGCCGGGTTGTGCAGCGTGTGGGTGCGCACGTTGCGCCAGAAACGGTCGAAGCCGTTGGCGTTGGTGGCCGAACGCGCGCCCATCACCTCGAAGATCTCGTTCGATACGGCCAGGCCGGTTTCCCCTGCGTACAGGTTCGCGGTAGCCAGCGCGATGGCTACCGGCCCGCGCTGCTCCAGCGTCAGCGCCTGTCCGTAGCCGTAAATGGCATCCAGGCTGCGCGCCGCCTGGTCGGCCAGCTCGGTTGCCGCCAAGGTGCGGATGGCAAGCTCGCCGTATTTGCGCTGGACCCACGGATCATCGACATGGCGCTCCACGCCCGAGTGGATCCATGGGCGCGACTGCGTGGCGGTATAGGCGCGGCCTTCGTCGAGCGCGCCCTGTGCCGTGCCGACAAACACGTTGAGCAGCACGCTTTGCTGCAGCAGCGTGGTCAGCGATGCGAAAGGGGTGAGCGGATCGTCGGGTTTGCCGAGCAGTTCATCGTCGCGTACCAGCACGCTGTTGAACGTCACGGTGCCGCTGCCGGTCTGGCGCTGGCCGATGCCATCCCAGTCATCCTCGATCACGATGCCCGCGCGATCGGCGGGCACCACGCCCATCAGGCGTTGGCCCAGCGCGTTCTCCCATGCCAGCTGGATCACGTCGGCCACATGGCTGCCGCTGGAGAAGGGCCGGAAACCGGTGACCACCCAGCCCTCGTTGCCGGGGGCGCGCTGTGCACTGGACGTCTTCGACAGCGCATTGCCCGAGTTGCTCCACAGCCATTGCGCCTTGGCGGCGGCGCGCAGCCAGCGCTCCTGCTGCGCCGGCGTGCCGCGCGCCTGCACGGCGTGCACGGGCAGATGGTGGTAGCCGAAGAGGTGGGCCAGCGAGCCATCGGTACGTGCGAATTCGCGCACCACGCGCAGCAGTGAAAGCCACGAAGCACCGCCCCCGCCGTAGGCCGTGGGAATGCCCGCTGAAAGCAGGCCGCTTTCCTTGAGCAAGCGGATTTGCTCGGTAGGCCGGCCGCCAGCCTTGTCGCGGGCGACGGCATCGGTATGGAAGGTCTCGCGCAGCACCACCGCGCGGGCGACGAAGGGATCGTTCAGATCCGGGTCGAAGTTGGACATGCCGCGTTGTCTTCTCGAAGTTGCACCCGAGAGACGATAGAGCAAGGTTTGCGCGCCACCAACGAAGCAAACCGCGCTTGCATATCCACTTTTGTGGACGGCCTTGCGCCGCGAGCCGGCGTACTTCCTTTGGCCGGGCCGCGCGGGCATGGCCGGGCTATGGCGCTATTGATCCTGCAACGCCGGCACCCTGGCTTCCTTTCCCGTTTCGGCGGCGCTATAACCGTCACCCTTCCACTCGATAAGGCAGAGCCCGTGGCCAAAAGGGTCGGACAGCATCGCCTGCCGCCCCCAGGCGAAATCCTGCGGCCAGTCCTCCAGCTCGGCGCCGGCTTCCAGCGCACGCTCCACCGCGCTTTCCAGGTCCGCCACCACGAAATCGAGATGCGCCGGCGTCCAGTGCCGGCGATCGTCGCGCCGGCCGTCGGCGCGCGTGCTGGGCCTGGTGCCCGGTGCCTTGGCCAGCAGGTAGATCGGCGCGCCGCCGCCCAGCATTTCCGCCACGGAGCCGTCGAACAGCTTGCGCGCCAGGCGCAGGCCAAGGCCGTGCTGGTAGAAGCGGATGCCGTGCGCGAGGTCGTCGACGTCGATATTGATCAGCAATTGCATCGCGGTCTCCTGCTTGGAATGGGGGGCGCGGCCCGCAAGGAAGCACTTCGCCCGAAGATCAGGATTGTGCGCCGGCACTCCTGACACGTACTGTCAGGAGTGTTCTACTCGGCGCCTGTGACGCGCAAGGCTGAGAGCGGCCCCGGGAGGGCCCCCGGAGGGCCTCAGGCGCGCATTGGCGCCAGCAGGGCATCGACCACGGGTGCCAGCGCATCGCCCAGTGCGATGTGGTCGGCGGCGTCCAGGTGCACGCCGTCGACTTCGCTGCTATGGATGACCGTGCCGGTGTCGAATCAGTCGCAGCCGCGCGCGCGGCAGACTTCCTGGAAGGCTTGCGCCAGCCCCGCGCATTTGTGCTCGCCGCCGGCAAACTTCGGCGCCAGCGGCCCGCGCGGCGTGGTGATGGGCGGGGGCACCAGCACCAGCACCGGTGGCACGGGCATGCCCGGCTCGATGGGTGCGCCGCGGATGGTGTCGAGCAGGGCGCCGATGCCTTGCGCGGCGTGCCAGGCGTTATGCGGGTGCATGGACTGGAAATCGTTGCTGCCGAGCATCAGGATCACCAGCGCCAGTGGCGCGTGCATCTCCATGCGCTGCGCCAGGCCCTGGATGCCGTTGCGGCCCGGCTTGAAGGGATCGTCCCAGACCGTGCGGCGGCCGTTGAGGCAGTCTTCCAGTATCCGCACGGGGCGCTGCCCGCCGGCCTTGGCACCGTTCAGTGCAAGCTCCAGCCGGCCGGGCCAGCGCACCGGCCAGGGCAGGCGCTGCCGCGTGCCCGGCACGATGCCCCACGATAGCGAGTCGGCGTAGACCAGTACCTGCAGCGGATCGATGGCGCTAAGGACATCGGTTCGTGTGTCGGGAGACGGCAGGGCGCTCATGGGTGGGCTCCGGGAAGTTTTGCTGCGGACCTTGGCACAGACCTTCATAATATCGGCTAACTATAGATCGGGAGAGTTAAGTTGCGTTTCGAGCACCTGGTGGAGATCAACGATCCACAAAATATCCAGTTGGACACGCTCACGCCGGAGCAGCTCTGGCAAGGGCTGGTGCTGCGCAGTGCCGAGCCCGAGCTGTTTGTCATGGGGCTGGACCGCGCGGAGATCGTGGAGCGCGGCGACGACTGGGTCGAGCGCAAGCTGCATTTCGGCAAGGCCACGATTCGCGACCGCGTCGTCTTCGAGCCGCGCCGCGTCGTGCGCTATGAAACCGCCCCTACCGACGAGCACGCCGGCGGCACCCTGACCATGGCGATCGAGACGCCGGGCCCTGGCGCCTTGCTGCTGCGCTTTGTCTACGAGACCACCATGCCCGCGGTGGACGACAGCGGCGACGATCGTTTCGCCGAAATCGTCAAGTCGGCTTATCACGAGGCCGACCTCGACACCGTGCGCAAAATCCGCGAACTGGCCGCCCTCGGACGGCTGGGGTGAGCGAGCAGCCCTCGTCGCCCGCCTCCCGCGGGCAGCCGGGCGGCCCGACCCGGGAATCGCTGCGGGCACGCTATGGCAGCCAGCTGCGCTGGCTGGTGCTGCTGACGCTGATGCTGGGCACGGTCTCCTCGATCGTGTCGTCGACCATCGTCAATGTAGCCATTCCTGACCTGAGCCGGCATTTCGTGCTGGGGCAGGACAGCGCGCAATGGGTGGCGGCCAGCTTCATGATTGCCATGACGCTGTCGATGCTGCTCACACCCTGGCTGCTTAACCGCTACGGCTTGCGCCGCACGTTCATTGGCAGCTTGCTGCTGCTCGGCATGGGCGGGCTGGTCGGCGGATTCTCGCCCACCTATGGCGTGATGATCGCCATGCGGGTGGCCGAGGGCATTGCGGCGGGGATCCTGCAGCCGTTGCCCAATATCCTGATCCTGCGGGTGTTCGAGGAGCGCGAGCAGGGCAAGGCGATCAGCATGTTTGGCTTTGGGGTGGTGCTGGCGCCGGCGCTCGGCCCCAGCGTGGGCGGCTTCCTGGTGGAGGCCTTCGGCTGGCGCTCGATCTTCTTCGTGGTGGTGCCGCTGACGCTGATCGGGCTGTGGATGGCGCGCCGCTTCATGGCGGTGGACTCGGCCATGATGGGCGAGCGCAAGCCGCTCGACTGGCAGGGCCTGGGCCTGGCCGGCATTGCCACCGTGAGCCTGCTCAACGGGCTGGTGCAGATGCGCGAGAGCGTGCCTGCCGGCATGGCGCTGGCAGGCTTTGGCGTGCTGATGCTGGTGGTGTTCGTGCTGTGGCAGTTGCGCGCGGAGAACCCGCTGATGAACATGCGCCTGTACAGCTACCGGCAGTTTTCGGCCGGGGCGGTGGTGGCGTTCATCTATGGCGCGGGGCTGTTCGGATCGACCTACCTGCTGCCCGTCTACATGCAGATGGCGCTGGCCTATACGCCGTCGCGCGCCGGGCTGGTGCTGCTGCCGGCCGGCATCGCGCTGGCCCTGACCATTGCCGCGGCGGGGCGGCTGACTCATCGCATCCCGCCACACCTGCAGGTGTCGTTCGGGCTCGCGCTGCTGTCGGCTTCGTTCCTGCTGATGGCGATGGGGTCCCAGGCCACGCCTTACTTGCTGCTGGTGGGGTTTGCGGTGCTGGGGCGGATCGGGCTTGGCTGCATCCTGCCGTCGCTGACGCTGGGCTCGATGCGGGGCGTGGATTATTCGCTGATTGCGCAGGGTTCCAGTTGCATCAACTTCATCCGGCAACTGGGCGGTGCGATCGGGGTAAGCCTGGCCGGTGTCGGCCTGCAATGGCGGCTGGCCGCGCAGGGTGCGGTGCTCGGTACCGACGGCGACCCGGCCGCGCGCATTCGCGCCTTCGACGAGACCTTCCTGGCGGTTGGCCTTGTCATTGCCACCGCCCTCCTGGCAGCCTGGCGGATACGGCCTAGGCCGCTGGCCGAGGCCTGAAGGGTTAGCCGGCCGAGCGCCGGCTAACCCATATGGCATATGGCTTCAGGCGGTGGCGCCGCTGCGCAGTTCTTCCACCAGCGCGATGTATTTTTCCTGCGCGTCTTCCTGGGCGGTGCCCTTGAGCGTTTCCCAGGCTTCGAACTTGTAGCGGCCGACGAAATCGGTCATGCCCGGCTTGTCGCCATGGGCGTCACCCTCGCTGCCTTGCTTGAACAGCGCGTAGAGGCGCAGCAGGGTCATGTTGCTGGGGCGCTCGGTCAATTGCTTGACGTCGATCTGGGCTTGGGCAAAGCGTGCCTGCAGGTCGCTCATGGGGTTCTCCTGGCTGGATGGGGGGGATGCGTTTTGGGTTCGGTGTTCGGGAAAAACCCGGTAGCCGCGATGATAGCGCCCGCCACCGCGCGTTTGAGCCGAAAGAAACCGAAGAACGCTTCAGTCCGGCGCACCCCGGGCGAGGCGTGCGCACCGCGCGCTAGTTCAGCTTTTGGGGCCGCTCCGGATACAATCTCGCCATGTCCTGGATTCTTGCAGTTGAAACCTCCACCGAGTGGTGTTCCGTCGCGCTCGGGCGCATTGCCGATGGCGGCGCCCTGGAGTGCCTGGTTCGTCATGAACACACCGGCCCGCGCTCGTCTTCGCGCGTGCTGCCGGCCGCCGGCGAGTTGCTGGCCGAAGCCGGCATTGCCCTGTCGGACTGTGCCGCCATCGCCTTTGGCGCCGGGCCGGGCTCCTTCACGGGCCTGCGCACCGCCTGCGGCGTGGCCCAGGGCCTGGCCTTTGGCGCCGATCTGCCTGTGATTCCCGTCAATTCGCTGATGGCTTGCGCCGAACGCGTGCGCCTGGGCGGGGAAGGGATGCCGGCGCTGCCGCTCGACGTATCCGTGCTGGTGGCGCTGGACGCCCGCATGGACGAAGCCTACGCAGGCGCGTTTCGCTGGGATGGCGCCGCGCAGGCGTGGCAGGCGGCGACCGACATGCAGGTGTGCCCGCCGGAGGCCGTCAGCCTGCCCACCGGGCCGTTCTGGCTCGCGGGCAGTGCCGCTGCCGTGTTTGGCGAGCGCCTCAAGGCCACGGCGCTGGCGCTGCACAGCGTGCCCGAGGCCTTGCCCGCCGCGCCGGCCCTGGTATCGATTGCCTTGCGCGCGCTGGCCCGCAACGAAACCGTTGCGCCGTCCGATGCCATGCCGATCTATCTGCGCGACAAGGTCGCCCAGACCATCGCCGAGCGCCAGGCCGTGGCGGCGCAGCGCGCTGCGCTGGCGGCGGGAGACCAGCCGTGAGCGTGGAGCGCAACCCGCCACCGGACGCCGGCTCGGCCAATCCCGGCCAGGGCGCGCATGCAGCGTGCGGCAGCGGGTACGCATGGCCCGAGGTGCCGGTGATGCCAAGCGTGCCGGCGGGCTGGAGCATTGGCCGCATGACGGCGCTGGATGTGGAAGCCGTGGCGCAGATCGAAGCCCGGGCCTACACCCACCCATGGACCCGTGCCAATTTCGAGAATTCCGTCAAGGCCGGTCACATCGGCCTGACCTTGCGGGATAACGGGGGCGTGCTGGTCGCCTACACGGTGCTGATGCCGGTTGTCGACGAGATGCACCTGCTCAATATCACCGTGGACCCGGCGCGCCAGCGCGGCGGCCTTGGCCGGCTGCTGCTGGCCGCTGCCATGGCTACCTCGCACGCGCATCATCTGCACACCATGCTGCTCGAAGTGCGTCCCTCCAATGTGGGTGCCATCGAGCTGTACCGTCAGGCAGGCTTTGCCGAGATCGGCCGGCGCAAGGGCTATTACCCCGCAGCCGGCCAGACGCGCGAGGATGCGCTTGTGCTGCGCCGCGCGTGGGCGCCCACGGAGGCCGTGCCATGAGCCGCCGCGCCAGGTTCCTCGAAGTGCTCGGCATTGCCGATGAATGGGTGCTGCGCCGCGCGCCAGCCCTGCCGGAGGCGGTCGAGCCATCCGCCATGGCGGGGCTCGCCGACCCGAGCGCCGAAGATCCCGTCGTCAATGACGACACGGCCTCGCGCGAAGCGGCCCAGGCCGCCGTGACGCTCGCCGCTGTGGCCGACGCTGGCGTGGACGAAGCCCAGCCCGAAGCGCAGGACGAAGGGGATGCCAAAGCGCAGGCCGAAGCAGCGCCTTGCGCATGGTCGGCACAAGCCGATATGGACGCGGGAGTGTCGGCCACGGCCGAAGCCGCCGTCGCGCGCATGCCGCCAGAGCCTGCGGCGGCGGTGGCAGATACCGGCACGCGCGAAGCCGTGATTGCGCGCCTGGACTGGGCCGCGCTTGCGCAGCGGGTCTCCGGCTGCACCGATTGCCAGTTGTGCGATGGCCGCACCCAGACCGTGTTCGGCGTGGGCGACCGCCAGGCCGAATGGATGCTGGTCGGCGAAGCCCCCGGCGAAAACGAGGACCTGCAAGGCGAGCCCTTCGTGGGCCAGGCCGGCAAGCTGCTCGACAATATGCTGGCGGCGGTCGGCCTGGCGCGCGGGCGCAACGTGTTTATCGCCAACGTGCTGAAGTGCCGCCCGCCCGGCAACCGCAATCCCGAGTCGGAGGAGGTCGCCCAGTGCGAGCCTTACCTGCGCCGGCAGATCGCGCTGATCCAGCCCAAGCTGATCGTGGTGCTGGGGCGCTTTGCCGCCCAGTCCCTGCTGCGCACCACCACGCCGATCGGCAAGCTGCGTGGCACCGTCCATAGCTACGAAGGCATTCCGGTGGTGGTGACCTACCACCCGGCCTACCTGTTGCGCACCTTGTCCGACAAGGCGCGTGCCTGGGAAGACCTGTGCCTGGCCCGCGAGGTACATGCCCGTGCGGGAGCCAAGGCCTGAGTTCTCGCTGAGCCCTGGCGGCGCCATCGAGATGGCGCCGCTCTGGCGCCATGCCGTCTCGCAGCGCCTGCGCGAGCTCGCCTGGTGCTCGCTGTCGCCTCCGCTGCTGGCATTCCTGCCGACGGACGACGCAGGCAACGCCATCATCAATGGCAACGCCCCCGGGCATTCGCCAGCGGCGCTCGCGCGCTGGCCGGAAGGCGCGCTGGCCGCCTGGCAGCGTTGGCTGCCCGCCGCCGACCCCGCCGCGCTGCCTCCCACCATTGCCGAACTTGCTGCGGGCCTGGAGCAGCAACGCGTGCGCGGCCCGTCGCCCGCGCCCAGCCTGCGGCTGGGCCGGCATGCCGAGCGCCTGCTGCAATTCACACTGGAACACGCCGAGGGGCTGGAGCTGCTTGCGGCGAACCTGCCGGTGCGCCGTGCCGGCGCGCATGGCGTGCAGACGCTGGGCGAGCTCGATTTTGTCTGGCGCGACGTGGCCAGCGGCGCCACCGTGCACTGGGAGATGGCGGCCAAGTTCTACTTGCTGGTCGAGCCTGCGGCGCACGGCGCGCCGCGCGGCGGCGGGCCCGGCGCTGCCGTGCTGGACCGCCATTGCTTCGTCGGCCCCAACCTGGTGGACCGCCTGGGTGACAAGCTCGAACATATTGTGCGCAGGCAACTGCCGCTGTCACGCACCCCCGAGGCCCTGGCACTGCTGGGCCGCCCTGTCGACCGCAGCGAGGTCTACCTGCTCGGCTGGCTCTTCTACCGGGACGGCGTGGTGCCGCTATCCATCGACAGCCTGGGCATAGCGCCGGATCACCTGCACGGATGGTGGTCCACCTTGCCGGACTGGCTGGCCTGGGCTGGCCAGCGCGAAGGCTCGCGCTGGTACCGGCTGCCGCGCTCGGCGTGGATGGCGCCGGCCAGGGTGGCGCAAGCGCACACGGAAACCGCCGAGGCGATTCATGAGGCACTGGCACTGCGTTTTGCGGAGACGCATCACGAGAAGAACTGGCGCCGGGAAGCGCCGGTGATGCTGTGCGAGGTAGAGCCGGCGGGGCAGCCCGGGGTGTGGCGCGAGCGTACCCGTGGGTTTGTGGTGCCGCCGGGCTGGGAGGAGCGGGCGCGCGAGCGCATCGCCAGGCCGGTGGGCTGAACCGGCCCGCGGCGCAAGCGACGCTTAGAGGCCGTTTCAAAAAGATGCTGGCGTCGTTGCGCGGCCTTGGCCGATCCACTTGTACTGTCTGCGGCCGCGCGCCTAGCCAGAACCGCTTCGCTTCATTTTGAAACAGCCTCTTAGTGGTGCTTGTCCTCGCCGATCATGGCGAGTGAATTGAAGTTGCGCACGTTGTAGCGGTGCTGGCGCATCACCAGCAGCATGGTGGCGCATACGAAGATGCCGAAGGCCACGATGACAATGCCGATCGGCACATTGAGCTTGATCAGCAGCGCGTACAGGCACAGCATCAGCAGCACCGAGACGTTCTCGTTGAAGTTCTGCACGGCGATCGAATGGCCGGCCGACAGCAGGACGTGCCCGCGGTGTTGCAGCAGCGCGTTCATCGGCACCACGAAGTAGCCGGACATGCCTCCCACCAGCATCAGGAAGACGTAGGCGATCGCCATGTACAGCGGCATGTGCATGCCAAGCACATCCAGCGAAATTTCGGGCAGGCTGTTCTTGGTGTAGAAGGCCATCAGCATCACCACCACGCCCATCGCCACGCCAAACGGCAGCACCGACAGCGACTTGCGCAAGGGGATGCGCATGGCCGCCATGATCGCGCCTACCGCCACGCCCACCGCCACCACCGCTTGCAGCAGGGCGCCTTGCGACAGGTTCAGGCCGAGCGATTTTTCCGCCCATTTCAGCACGATGAATTGCAGGGTGGCGCCGGCACCCCAGAACAGCGTGGTCACGGCCAGCGAGATCTGGCCGAGCTTGTCGCGCCACAGGGCGGTAAAGCAATCAGCGAACTCGGCGATCAGCTTGATCGGGTTCTTTTCCTGCTGCGGGTAGCGGGCGCCCGTCTCGGGGATGAACAGGTTGAACACGGCTGCGATCACGTAGAACAGCATGATCACCACCATGGCTGCCTCGGCCGGGGTGTTGATGCCCGTGTTGACGTAGGGAACGTCGATGCCGAGCAGAAGATGCGAGATGTGCACCGAGATCAGTGCCCCGCCCACCACCGTGCCCAGGATGATCGAGCACACCGTCAGGCCTTCAATCCAGCCGTTGGCGGCGACCAGTTTCTCGGGCGGCAGCAACTCGGTGAGGATGCCGTACTTGGCGGGCGAGTATGCCGCTGCGCCGAACCCGACGATGCCGTAGGCCAGCAGCGGGTGCAACCCGAACATCATGATGGCGCACCCCGCTATCTTGATGGTGTTGGTGATGAACATCACCTTGCCCTTGGGCATCGAGTCGGCGAAGGCGCCCACGAAGGCGGCCAGCACGACGTAGGACAGCACGAAGAACAATTTGAGCAGCGGCGTCATCCACTGTGGGGAGTGCAGCTCGGTCAGAAGGGCGATAGCGGCGATGAGGAGCGCATTGTCGGCCAGCGAGGAGAAGAACTGCGCGGCCATGATGGTATAAAAACCCTTCTTCATACTTTGGACTCTATCTCCATCGCTATCACCGTACATGTCAGGCAGCAGCGCGCCGCTGGGTGCTGTTGTTGCCTGTAGGGAACCTGGGCCCGCGTCGTTGTCAAAGTGATGCCCGGGCCAGCCGTGGGATCGCTGCGCAGTTTGCCTGACCGTGTTCGACATATTGCATCACTTTTAAAACATGGCCGGAACGTCCGGCTTTATAACACGAAAATAAGGCGATTCCGAGCTTCCACGGGCCGCCGGTTGGACAGCGCAAGCGCGCGGCGATTCCCTAAATGTTTGCCCTAATGTGTTCAAATAACGTCTGTGCGACGCGCTGCGCGTACCGGGTCTTCCCGGATATGGTGCATCCACCCGGCGGAAGTGATCCGGCCAGACAGCCAGGATCCCCGCCGATCCGCCGCGCCGCAAGCCACTAGAAGCAGTAGAAAGCACTAGAAAGCACTAGAAGCGATCCCATGCCAAGACCCATTCACGCCGTCATTCATCAACCGGCCCTGGCCAACAACCTGGACGTAGTGCGCCGTTGCGCACCCCAGTCGCGCGTCTGGGCTGTGATCAAGGCCAACGCCTATGGCCACGGCATCCGCCGGGCATTCGCCGGCCTGCGCGCTGCCGACGGCTTCGGCCTGCTTGACCTGAACGAAGCCGTGCTGCTGCGCGAGCTGGGCTGGCAAGGCCCGATCCTGCTGCTAGAGGGTTTCTTCCAGCCGCAGGACGTGCCCTTGCTGGAGCAGTACCGTCTCACCACCGCGGTGCATTGCGAGGAACAACTGCGCATGCTGGAAGTGGCGCGTCCCAAGGGGCCGCTGGGCATCCAGCTCAAGCTCAACACCGGCATGAACCGGCTGGGCTTCCGCCCGGAGCAGTACCGCACAGCCTGGGAGCGTGCGCGAACCCTGCCATGCGTAGGCAGCATTGTGCACATGACCCATTTCTCGGACGCCGACAGCGCGCGCGGCGTCGCGCACCAGTTGGAAGTCTTCGACGCCACCACCGCCAACCTGCCGGGCGAGGCCAGCTTGTCCAACTCGGCCGCCACGCTGTGGCATCCCCAGGCCCATCGCGCATGGGTCCGTCCCGGGGTGGTGCTGTACGGTGCCTCGCCCTCGGGCGTCGCGGCCGATGTGGCCAGCTTTGGGCTGCAGCCGGCCATGTCGCTGCACAGCGAGCTGATTTCGGTGCAGGACCTGCAGCCGGGCGATACCGTAGGCTATGGCTCGCTGTTCACGGCCGAGCGGCCGATGCGCATCGGCGTGGTGGCCTGCGGCTATGCCGACGGCTATCCGCGCCACGCCGCAGGCTGGGGCGACAAGCCGGCGCCGGTGCTGGTCGACGGCGTGCGCACCCATCTGGTGGGCCGGGTCTCCATGGACATGATCTGCGTCGACCTGACGCCTTGTCCGAAAGCCAAGGTGGGCAGCGCCGTGACCCTGTGGGGCCAGGGCTTGCCGATCGACGACGTCGCCGTGGCCAGCGGCACCGTGGGCTACGAACTGATGTGCGCGCTGGCGCCCCGGGTGCCCGTCACCGTGGCGACCCTGACCGCGCCGGAGCAGCCTGCGCTGACCTGAGCGGCCCATGCAGGGCAGGGGCCGGGGCTTTCGTCCCGGCCCAGGCGACCGATCCCGAGCCCCCGCCATTTCCTTGCGCATCCTTTTCAGCATCCCCTTCAGCATCCCCTAGGACCTCAGTTGGCCAAGCCCAAGAACGTCTATACCTGCACCGAGTGCGGCGGCACCTCGCCGCGCTGGCAAGGCCAGTGCCCGCAGTGCCAGCAATGGAACACGCTGGTGGAGAGCGTGGCGGAAACCCCTTCGACCAAGCGCTTCCAGCCGCTGGCGGCCTCGGCCATGGTGCAGCGCCTGTCGGAGATCGACGCCGCCGACGTGCCGCGCTTTTCCAGCGGCATCGAGGAGTTCGACCGCGTGCTCGGCGGTGGTCTGGTGTCGGGTGGGGTGGTGCTGATCGGCGGCGATCCCGGCATCGGCAAGTCCACCTTGCTGCTGCAAGCCCTGGCCAACCTGTCCGCGCAGCGCCGCGTGCTGTACGTCAGCGGCGAGGAGTCCGGCGCGCAGATCGCACTGCGGGCGCAGCGCCTGGGCGTGGACAGCCCGCACCTGGCGCTGCTGGCCGAGATCCAGCTCGAGAAGATCCAGGCCACGCTGGAGGTGGAAAAGCCCGAGGTCGCGGTGATCGATTCGATCCAGACCTTGTTCTCGGATGCGCTGACCTCGGCCCCAGGCTCGGTCGCCCAGGTGCGCGAGTGCGCGGCCCAGCTGACCCGGATTGCCAAGAGCACCGGCACCACCATCATCCTGGTCGGCCACGTGACCAAGGACGGCAGCCTGGCCGGCCCGCGCGTGCTGGAGCACATCGTCGATACCGTGCTGTATTTCGAGGGCGACACGCATTCCTCGCACCGCCTGATCCGTGCCTTCAAGAACCGTTTTGGCGCGGTCAACGAGCTGGGCGTGTTCGCCATGACCGAGCGCGGCCTGCGCGGGGTCAGCAACCCGTCAGCACTGTTCCTGTCGCAGCATGAGCAGGTGGTGCCCGGCTCCTGCGTGCTGGTGACGCAGGAGGGCACGCGCCCGCTGCTGGTGGAGGTGCAGGCGCTGGTCGATACGGCTAACGTGCCGAACCCGCGGCGCCTGGCGGTGGGTCTGGAGCAGAACCGGCTGGCCATGCTGCTGGCGGTGCTGCACCGCCATGCCGGCATTGCCTGCTTTGACCAGGACGTCTTCCTCAACGCCGTGGGCGGGGTCAAGATCACCGAGCCGGCGGCCGACCTGGCGGTGCTGCTGGCCATTCACTCCTCCATGCGCAACAAGCCGCTGCCACGCGGCCTGGTGGTGTTTGGCGAAATCGGCCTGGCCGGTGAGATCCGGCCCAGCCCGCGCGGGCAGGACCGCTTGCGCGAGGCGGCCAAGCTGGGCTTCTCGATCGCGGTGATCCCCAAGGCCAACGCGCCCAAGCAGAAGATCGAGGGCCTGGAAGTGATCGCGGTGGAGCGGCTGGAGCAGGCGATCGACCGGGTTCGGCATATGGAGTGAGGCTTTCGGCCCATTCCTGCCCTTTTTCCAGCAACTTTGGGTATATTCCGAAGCACTTTTTAATCGGAGTTCATCCATGCTCACTTTCAACGTCCGACGCCACGCCGGCCTGCTAGCCGCGATCGGCTGCGGCGCCACGCTGCTCTCGGTGTCCGGCGCCGCCGCCGCGGCCGATGCCAGCAAGGCGTTCTTTGACGCAGCGCTGTGCAAGCCGCCCTACACGACGAAATCCGCCACCGCGCTTTATGAGGCCGCCGAGAAGCTCGCCAAGCCAGATCTGTCCAGGCTGGGCGCGGCCATCTACAAGCTGCCGCAGCCCATCGGGCAGGACGGTTTCCAAAGTGATGAAGTGGTATTCGCCGGTACGTCGGCGGGTGTGCTGGTGCAAGGCCTGCAGGCTGAGGCGCTGGCCGCGCGCTACAAGCTCAAGCAGGAGCCTTCGACGTTGCTCGGCACCGCCACCAAGGGCTTTGCCCGCGCTCTGCCGGCCGCTCAGCAGCCCCTGCCCGATCTCGGCACCGTTTCCATCGTGGCGCGCGAAAGCGCCGCGCTGCCTGGCAAGACGTTGCTGCTCTGCGAGCTTGTCAGCCACGCGGATGCGCGGGCGCTCAAAGCCTACGAGCGCAGCCGGGCGGAGCAGGGCGCCGCTGCGCGCTGACACTGGCCCAGGAGAAGTTGCCACCATGCCCGATCAATGCCCTTCGGCGCCAGGCACGGCTGGCCATGAGCCGGTCGTGCTGGAAACCGCGCGGCTGCGCCTGCGCCAGTGGCGTGAGGCGGATTTCGCACCCTTTGCCGCGCTCAATGCCGATCCTGTGGTGATGGCGTGTTTCCCCGCGCCGCTAGACCGCGCGGCCAGCGACGCGATGGCGCTGCGCTGCCAGGCGCTGATCGCGCAGCGGGGCTGGGGCTTTTGGGCGGTCGAGCGCAAGGCCGATGGCGCATTCATCGGCTTTGTCGGCCTGCACGAGCCTGCCGCTGCGTTGCCGTTTTCGCCCTGTGTGGAAATCGGCTGGCGCCTGGCGCAGGCGTACTGGGGGCAGGGCTATGCCTCTGAGGCGGCGCAGGCCGCGCTGCGCTTGGGCTTCGAGCAACTGGCGCTGGCGGAAATCGTCTCGTTCACCGCGCTGCCCAACGTCCGTTCGCGGGCCGTGATGGAGCGCCTGGGCATGGTGGCGGACGGCACCTTCGAGCACCCGGCGGTCGCGCCGGACAGCCCGTTGCGCAAGCATTGGCTCTACCGCTTGCCGTTGGCGCGCTGGCATGCGTCAATCCGCCGCAAGCAGCGCCTTGCCCATCGCAACGGATTGGGCGGGCGCGGTCCGCAAAATCGGTAATAATGTGCCTCGTATTGCGCGCCGGCGCATGTCGCCCGGCCCTTTTCTGCTAGTGAGCCATGCAAGCCAATTCCCGTAGTTTCTTTTTGCTGATCGCCGCGATTTCGTTCGGCCTGGTCGGCTATGCCCTCTACCTGCAGCATGTGGAGGGCTACCAGCCTTGCCCGCTTTGCGTGATGCAGCGTTTTGCCTTCGTCGGCATCGGCCTGTTCTCGCTGCTGGCCGCCATTGCGCAGAACACGCGCAGCCTGTGGCAGGGCCTGGGCATGTTGTCCGGCGTGGCCGGCATCGCGGTGGCGGGCTATCACGTGTCGCTGCTGCTCAACCCCAAGGCCAGCTGCGGCATCGATCCGCTGGAGAACTGGGTCAACCAGTTGCCCACGGCCAAGATCTTGCCGCAGGTGTTCTACTCGGATGGCATGTGCACCACGCCGCTGCCCCCGATCTTCGGCCTGTCGATCCCGGCATGGTCGCTGATCTGGCTGTTCATCCTGTCCGCCACGCTGGCGGTCGGCATGATCCGGCGCGAGAAGAACTACCGCTGATCTGCCTGGCGCGCACCGGCGGCTGCCGGCGCGCGCATCCCGGGGGCTGCCGCCCCCGGCACCCCTCGCACGATCCAACGATCAAACGATCAGCTCGATCTGCTCCTGCAGCTCCAGCCAGCGCTCTTCCAGCGTGTCCAGCTCGCCGCCGACCTCGCCCTGGCGCTTGAGCATTTCCAGCAGCTTTGCCTTGTTGGCCTCCGCGTAGCTGGCTTCGTCGGCCATGAAGGTGTCGATCTCGCTCTTGGCCTGCTGCAGCACGGCCATGCGCTTTTCCACCTTTTCCAGCTCCTTGGCCAGCGGCTTGCGCAATTGCGTCAGGCGCTGGCGCTCGTCGGCCTCGGCGCGGCGCTGGTCGCGGCGGTTGGCGGTGGAGGCCGCTGGTGCTTCGCCGTCTTCCTGCGCGTGCGCGGCGGTGGCCGCGTTGCGCTTGGCCGCGGCTTGCTTGAGCAGCCAGTCGCGGTAATCGTCCAGGTCACCATCGAAGGGCTGGATGGTGCCGTCGGCCACCAGCAGAAACTGGTCGGTGGTGGCGCGCAGCAGGTGTCGGTCGTGGGAGACCACGATCAGCGTGCCTTCGAACTGCGCCAGCGCCATGGTGAGGGCCTCGCGGGTGTCGAGGTCCAGGTGGTTGGTTGGCTCATCCAGCAGCAACAGGTTGGGCTTTTGCCAGACGATCAGCGATAGCGCCAGGCGCGCCTTCTCGCCGCCGGAGAACGGCTCGATCGACGCGGTGGCCATTTCGCCGCGGAAATTGAAGCTGCCGAGGAAGTCGCGCAGTTCCTGCTCGCGGGTGTCCGGCGCGAGCCGGGCCAAGTGCTGCAGCGGCGACTCGTGATCGCGCAGCGTTTCCAGCTGGTGCTGGGCAAAGTAGCCGATCTGCAGGCCCTTGCCCTGGCGCAGCGTGCCGGCCAGTGCTTCCTGCGAGGCGGCCAGCGTCTTGACAAGGGTTGATTTGCCCTGGCCGTTGGCGCCCAGCAGGCCGATGCGCTGGCCGGTCTGGATCGACAGCGTGAGGTTGTGCAGGATGGTCACGGGCGGCGCGTCCGGCGCGGGAGCGGGATAGCCGCAGTCCACGCCTTCGAGCACCATCATCGGGTTGGGCGCCGAATCCGGCTCGCGGAACTCGAACGCAAAGCCCGCAGCGATATGCACCGGCGCCAGCCGTTCCATCTTCTCCAGTGCCTTGACCCGGCTCTGCGCCTGGCGTGCCTTGCTGGCCTTGGCCTTGAAGCGGGTGATGAAGGATTCGAGGTGGGCGATTTCCTTTTGCTGGCGCGAGTAGGCGGATTGCTGCAAGGCCATCTGCTGCAGGCGCAGCGTCTCGAACTGGCTGTAGTTGCCGCCATAGCGGCGCAATTGCTGGTTCTCGATGTGCACGGTGACATTGCAGATCGCATCGAGGAATTCGCGATCGTGGGAAATCATCACCAGCGTGCCCGGATAGCGCGCCAGCCAGTCTTCCAGCCAGACGATGGCGTCCAGGTCCAGGTGGTTGGTGGGCTCATCGAGCAGCAGCAGGTCGGACGGGCACATCAGCGCCTGCGCCAGGTTCAGCCGCATGCGCCAGCCGCCGGAGAACGAGGCCACCGGTTGCGACACCTGCGCCAGCGTAAAGCCCAGCCCCAGCAGCAGGGCCTCCGCACGTGCCGGCGCGGTGTAGCCGTCGGCATCGGCAAAGGCGGCGTGGGCTTCGCCCTCTGCGCTGCCATCGCCGCTGGCCTGGGCCGCGGCGATGCGCGCTTCGATGTCGCGCAGCCGGGTATCGCCGTCGATCGTGTAATCCACTGCACTGCGCATGACCGCGGGGGTTTCCTGCGCAACGTGGGCAGTACGCCACTGCGGCGGGATGGCCACGTCGCCGCCGTCCGCCTGCAATTCGCCGCGCAGCATGGCGAACAGGGTCGACTTGCCGCTGCCGTTGGCACCGACAAGGCCGACGCGCTCGCCGGGGTTCAGCGTCACGCTGGTGTGGTCGAACAGCACCTTGGTGCCGCGCTGGAGGACTAGCTGGTCGATTCGGATCACGGGAGGGGAAAGGCTGAAGAAGGCTGCGGGTCTGGGGCGGTTGCCCTTGTAGCTCGAAATCTAACCTGCCCCGGCATGGCACGGGGCAACCCGGCATTGTAGCCGCTTCGTATGGCGGCGCCCCCGCAACGCTCGGCGCATGGCGTATGGCCGTCTTCGTTTTCGATGTTCCTAGGTGAAAACCCTTGGGCTGGTAAAACTCTATTTTCATGGCATGGGGTTTGCGTGTAAATTTATTTACATAGATCCGCGCTGGATGAAAACGCTGTTTCCCGCCGCGCGCATCTCCGACCAACCCAATGCACGCGCCATGACCAACGGTAACGGTACCCACGGCTCTGCCGGAAAAAACGGCAGTAACGGCAGTAACGGCAGCGCTTCGATCGCGGAGCGCATCGCCCGCGCCTTGCCCACGCTCACGCCAGCGCACCAGCGCATGGCGGAGTACGTGCTGGGCAACCCGTTCCGCGCCGCCACCATGCGCATCGACGAATTTGCCGATGCCGTGGCGGTGTCGGTGGCCACCGCGAACCGCTTCGCGCACGCGCTGGGCTTCGAAGGCTTCCCGCAGTTCCGCGCCGAACTGGTGCGCGGTTTCGAGGCAACGCTTGCACCAGTTGAGAAATTGCGCACCGAACTGGCGCGTCCCGCCACGGTGGCCGAAGTGTTTGCCGCGTCGCTGGAGGAGGATGTGCGCAACCTCGAAGCCTCGCGGCGCGCGCTCGATGCCGAGACCTGCGAGCGCGCGGTGGCGGCCATCCTGGCGGCGGAGCGCATCTTCGTGGTGGGCTTCGGCGCCAGCGGCTTCCTGGCAGGGCTGTTGCAGCATGGGCTGGATATGTCCTGCCGCACCGTGATCTCGGTCTCGGGCGCGGGCGGCGCGTCCACCGCGGCGCGCCAGTTGTTCAAGTTGCAGCCGCGCGACCTGCTGATCGTGATCGGCTTCCCGCGCTATGTGTATGACACCGTGGCCATCGCCAAGCGTGCACGCTCGCATGGCGCCCATATCCTGGCGCTGACCGACGGGCCCACTTCGCCGCTGGCGCCGCTGGCCGACATCGCGCTGTACGCCCAGACCGGGCGCCAGCTTTCCGCCAATTCGGATGCGGCTGTGCTGGCCTTTATCGAGGCGCTGTGCGGCGCGGTGGCGTATCGCGCCGCGCATGCCGTCAAGGCCGCCGCCGAGATGACCGACTTCCTGCTGCCGTGGCTGCACGGCGCGCCCCCCGGGCAAGGGCGGGATGGGCGCGAGCCGCGTGACCAACGCGAACAACGCCACGACGAAGCGGCCGAAGGCCGCGCCAAGGCGGCCACGGCACGCCGCAAAAAGACTTCCCCGAACGCATCGTGAACCTCATGAACACCCCAGTCATTGCTATCCACGGCGGCGCCGGCACCATCACCCGTGCCGCCATGAGCCCCGCCAAGGAAGCCGAATACACCGCCGCGCTGAGCGCTGTGCTTGAGGCCGGCCAGCGCGTGCTGGCCGATGGCGGTAGCGCGCTCGACGCTGTCACCGAGGCCGTGCGCCTGCTGGAAGATTGCCCGTTGTTCAATGCCGGGCGCGGCTCGGTGCTGACCCACGCCGGCACCTATGAGCTGGACGCCGCGATCATGGACGGCGCCACGCTGGGCGCCGGCGCGGTGGCCTGCGTCAAGCACCTGCGCAACCCGGTGCTGGCCGCGCGCGCTGTGATGGAGAAGAGCCAGCACGTGCTGTTCGCCGGCGAGGGCGCCGAGGCCTTCGCGCAAGCGCAGGGCCTGGAACTGGTGACACCGGACTATTACTTCACGCAGGCGCGCACCGATCAGTGGGCGCGCGCCCGCGCCGCCAGTGGCACGACCCTGCTGGACCACGACGCCGCCACGCTGGCTGCGGAACCCATTGACCCGGACACCAAGTTCGGCACGGTCGGCGCGGTGGCGTTCGATGCGCAGGGGCGCCTGGCCGCAGCGACTTCCACCGGCGGCGTGACCAACAAGCAGGTAGGCCGGGTGGGCGATACGCCCATCGTCGGCGCCGGCTGCTTTGCCGACGATGTGGCGGCGGTGTCCGCCACCGGCACCGGTGAAATGTTCATCCGCACCGTGGCCGCGTACGACGTGGCGGCGCAGATGCGCTACGCGGGCGTGCCGCTGGAAGAAGCCGCACGCCGCGTGGTGATGGAAAAGCTGCCTGCCATCGAAGGGCGCGGCGGCCTCATCGCCGTGGACCGTGACGGCAACGTCACGCTGCCGTTCAATACCGAAGGCATGTACCGCGGCTTCGCCCGGGTTGGCGAGCCGGTCAATGTGTGGATCTACGGCTGAGCGTGCGCGAGTACGGCAGCGGCACCCGCATGGCAAGCAACGCACCAAGCAAAGCACCAACAAAGCATCAACCTAGGCACTAAAGGGGGCCCAGTGGCTGCATCCTCTTCCCAGTCGACCATCGTCCTGCCAGCGCAACGCGTGGTAGCCGTCAACGATCTCACCGTGCGTTTCTCCACCTCGGAGCGCACGGTGCAAGCCGTGCGCAACCTGTCTTTCCACGTCGATCGTGGCGAGACGCTGGCCGTGGTGGGCGAGTCGGGCTCGGGCAAGTCGGTGACCTCGCTCGCGCTGATGCGCCTGGTGGAACACGGCGGCGGCAAGATCGCCACCGGCAGCATGGCGCTGCGACGGCGCAATGGCCAGGTGCTCGATCTCGCCACCGCCGATGGCGCTGCCATGCGCCGCGTGCGTGGCAGCGACGTGGCGATGATTTTCCAGGAGCCGATGACCTCGCTCAACCCGGTATTTCCGGTGGGCGAGCAGATTGCCGAATCGATCCGCCTGCACCAGGGCAAGAGCCGCGCCGAGGCGCGCGCCGAAGCCCTGCGCATGCTGGAGATCGTGCGCATTCCCGAGGCGCGCCGCGTGCTGGACCGCTTCCCGCACCAGCTCTCCGGCGGCATGCGCCAGCGCGTGATGATCGCCATGGCGCTGTCGTGCAAGCCGGCGCTGCTGATCGCCGACGAGCCCACCACGGCGCTCGACGTCACCATCCAGGCCGAGATCCTGCAACTGATCCGCAACCTGCAGTCCGAGATGGACATGGCCGTGGTCTTCATCACCCACGACATGGGCGTGGTGGCCGAGGTGGCCGACCGCGTGCTGGTGATGTACCGCGGCGAGAAGGTGGAGGAGGGCACCTCCGAGCAAGTCTTCGGCAAGCCCGCGCATCCCTACACCCGTGCGCTGCTGTCCGCGGTGCCCAAGCTGGGCGCCATGCGCGGCACCGACTGGCCGGCCAAGTTCCCGCTGGTGCAGCTGGACCAGGGCGAGCCGGTGGCGCCGGTGCCGCAGGATACGGTGGCGGTGGACGCCTCGCCGATCCTGCGCGTGCGCGACCTGGTGACCCGCTTCGACGTGCCGGGTGGCCTGCTGGGCCGCGTGGCGCGCCGCGTGCACGCGGTGGAGCGCGTGAGCTTTGACCTCTACCCCGGCGAGACCCTGGCGCTGGTGGGCGAGTCCGGCTGTGGCAAGTCCACCACCGGCCGCTCGCTGCTGCGCCTGGTCGACAGCCAGAGTGGCACCATCGAGTTCAACGGGCAGGACATCAGCCAGATGCGCGGCGGCGCCCTGCAGACCCTGCGCCGCAATATCCAGTTCATCTTCCAGGACCCGTTCGCCTCGCTCGACCCGCGCGTGCCGGTGGGCTACTCCATCATGGAGCCGCTGCTGGTGCACAAGGTGGCCAGCGGCAAGGAGGCCGAGCAGCGCGTGGCCTGGCTGCTGGAAAAGGTGGGCCTGTCGGCCGCGCACGCCTCGCGCTACCCGCACGAGTTCTCGGGCGGCCAGCGCCAGCGCATCTGCATTGCGCGCGCGCTCGCCTTGAACCCGAAGGTGGTGGTCGCCGACGAATCGGTCTCTGCGCTCGACGTTTCCATCCAGGCGCAGATCGTCAACCTGATGCTGGACCTGCAGCGCGAGATGGGCATTGCGTTCCTCTTCATTTCGCATGACATGGCCGTGGTGGAGCGCGTGAGCCACCGCGTGGCGGTGATGTACCTGGGCCAGATCGTCGAGATCGGCCCGCGCCGCGCCATTTTTGAAAACCCGCAGCACCCGTACACCAGGAAGCTGATGTCGGCGGTGCCGATCGCCGATCCGGCGCGCCGTCACCTCAAGCGCGAGCCGCTCTCGGACGAAATGCCCAGCCCGATCCGCGCGCTTGGCGACGAGCCGGTGGTGCAACCGCTCGTAGCAGTTGGCGGCAACGCCGCATCCCATCATTTTGTAGCCCGGCACGCCATCGGCGGCGCCTACTGAACTGACGAAACCAAGGAGAATCGATGATGACCCGTTTGGCCCCTTCCAAGTTGATCGCCGGTGGCCTGGCCCTGGCCGCGTTCGGCGCAGGTCCCGCCTTTGCCGCCAAGGATGCCGTGATGGCGGTGTACTCCACCTTCACCACGCTCGATCCGTACGACGCCAACGACACGCTGTCGCAAGCCGCCGCCAAGTCCTTCTACCAAGGCCTGTTCGGCTTTGACAAGGACATGAAGCTGATCAACGTGCTGGCCGAGAGCTATGAAGCCAGCAAGGACGGCCTGACGTACACCATCAAGCTGAAGAAGAACGTGAAGTTCCACGACGGCACAGCCTTCGATGCCGCCGCCGTCAAGGCCAACTTCGACCGTGTCACCAACCCGGCCAACAAGCTCAAGCGCTACACGCTGTTCAACCGCGTGGCCAAGACGGAAGTGGTCGACGCCAACACCGTCAAGGTCACGCTGAAGGAGCCGTTCTCGCCGTTCATCAATGTGCTGGCCCACCCGTCCGCCGTGATGATCTCGCCCGCAGCGCTGCAGAAGTACGGCAAGGACATCGCCTTCCATCCGGTCGGCACCGGCCCGTTCGAGTTCGTCGAGTGGAAGCAGCCCGATCACCTGAAGGGCAAGAAATTCGCCGGTTTCTGGAAGACCGGCTATCCCAAGATCGATTCCATCACCTGGAAGCCGGTGGTGGACAACAACACGCGTGCCGCCATCATGCAGACCGGCGAAGCGGACTTTGCCTTCAGCATTCCGTTCGAACAGGCGGCCGTGCTCAAGGGCAGTGCCAAGGTGGACCTGATCGCCTCGTCCTCGATCATCCAGCGCTACCTGAGCATGAACACCATGGTCAAGCCGTTCAACGACCCCAAGGTGCGCCAGGCCATCAACTACGCCATCAACAAGGACGCGCTGGCCAAGGTAGCCTTCGCCGGTTACGCCACGCCGATGGACGGCGTGGTGCCCGCGGGCGTGGACTACGCCGAGAAGCTGGGCCCGTGGCCGTATGACCCGGCCAAGGCACGCGCGCTGCTCAAGGAAGCCGGCTACCCGAACGGCTTCGAGACCACGCTGTGGTCCGCGTACAACCACACCACCGCGCAGAAGGTGATCCAGTTCGTGCAGCAGCAACTGCAGCAAGTCGGCATCAAGGCGACCGTGCAAGCGCTTGAGGCCGGCCAGCGCGTCGAGAAGGTGGAGAGCGTGCAGAAGCCGGAAGATGCCGGCGTGCGCATGTACTACGTAGGCTGGTCGTCATCGACCGGCGAGTCCGACTGGGCGCTGCGTCCGCTGCTGGCCTCGGAATCGATGCCGCCCAAGCTGCTGAACACCGCGTACTACAAGAACGACCAGGTCGACGCCGACATCGCCGGCGCCCTGCGTACCACCGACCGTGGCGAGAAGGCCCGTCTGTACAAGGATGCGCAGGAACACATCTGGAAGGATGCGCCCTGGGCGTTCCTGGTGACTGAAAAGGTGCTGTATGCGCGCAGCAAGCGCCTGACGGGCGCCTACGTGACGCCGGACGGCTCGTTCAGCTTCGACGAGATCGACATCAAGCAGTAAGCGCATTGGCTTGACGCGTGGCGCGTCCCATCAGCGCGGTGCCACGTGCTCAGTCATCGCTTAGCGGTACAGCGCAGTAAGCCGTGCACGGCCGCCTGCCCACAGTCGCGGGGGCAGGGCGGGCGGCCCGCGGTCTTTAATCATCCGGTGCATCATGCTGAATTACTTTCTCAAACGATTCCTGGGCGTGATCCCCACATTGCTGATCGTGGCAGTGCTGGTGTTCCTGTTCGTCCACCTGTTGCCCGGCGATCCCGCCCGGCTCGCGGCCGGCCCCGAGGCCGACCAGGCCACGGTGGAACTGGTGCGCCGCGATCTCGGCCTGGACAAGCCGCTGCCCGAGCAGTTCGTGCAATTCTTCTCGAACGCCGTGCGCTGGGAGTTTGGCAATTCGCTGCGCACCAAGCGGCCGGTCAGCGAGGAAATCGGCGACCGCTTCATGCCGACCCTGTACCTGACGCTGGCCTCGATGGTTTGGGCGGTGATCTTCGGCATGGTGATCGGGATCAGCTCGGCCGTCTGGCGCAACCGCTGGCCCGACCGCTTCGGCATGACGCTCGCCGTGTCCGGCATTTCGTTTCCCGCTTTCGCGCTGGGCATGCTGCTGATGGAGGTGTTCTCGGTGCAGCTGGGCTGGCTACCGTCGATCGGCGCCGATACCTGGAAGCACTACATCCTGCCGTCGATCACGCTGGGCGCCGCGGTGGCCGCCGTGATGGCACGTTTTACCCGCGCCTCCTTTGTCGAGGTGCTGAATGAAGATTTCGTGCGGACCGCGCGCGCCAAGGGCGTGGGCGAGTTCCTGGTGGTGGCCAAGCACTGCCTGCGCAACGCCATGATTCCCGTGGTGACCATGATGGGCCTGCAGTTCGGCTTCCTGCTGGGCGGCTCGATCGTGGTGGAAAAGGTGTTCAACTGGCCTGGCCTCGGACGCCTGCTGGTGGACGCGGTCGAGATGCGCGACTACCCGGTCATCCAGGCCGAGGTGCTGCTGTTCTCGCTCGAGTTCATCCTGATCAACCTGGTGGTCGACGTGCTGTACACCGTCATCAACCCCGCAATTCGTTACAAGTAAGTGAGGCCGGCATGACCCAGCTATCCACGCCCGCCAACGGCGAGCCCGCCGTTCCGGCCGCAGCCGCCACGCAAGAAGCCGTGCGCACGCCCTGGACCGAGTTCTGGCGCAAATTCCGCAAGCAGCACCTGGCGCTCGGCGCCGGCGTGTTCGTGCTGCTGCTGGTGGCGGTGGCGGTCCTCGCCCCGCACCTGGTGCCTTACGATCCGGAGAATTTCTTCGACTACGACGCGCTCAATGCCGGCCCCTCCGCCGCGCACTGGTTTGGCGTCGATTCGCTGGGGCGTGACATCTTCAGCCGCATCCTGGCCGGTGCCCGCATCTCGCTGGCGGCGGGCTTCTTCTCGGTGATCATCGGCGCCATCGTGGGCACCGTGCTCGGCCTGCTGGCCGGCTACTACGAAGGCTGGTGGGACCGCATCGTGATGCGTATCTCCGATGTGCTGTTCGCCTTCCCCGGCATCCTGCTGGCGATCGGCATCGTCGCCATCCTCGGCAACGGCATGACCAACGTGATCTTCGCGGTGGCGGTGTTCAGCATCCCGGCGTTCGCCCGCCTGGTGCGCGGCAATACGCTGATGCTCAAGCGCCTGACGTATGTGGAAGCCGCGCGCAGCATCGGCGCGTCCGACTTCACCATCCTGATGCGCCACATCCTGCCGGGCACCATCTCGTCCATCGTGGTGTATTTCTCGATGCGTATCGGCACCTCGATCATCACCGCGGCCAGCCTGTCTTTCCTGGGCCTCGGCGCGCAGCCGCCCACGCCGGAGTGGGGCGCGATGCTCAACGAAGCCCGCGCCGACATGGTGACCGCGCCGCATGTGGCGATTTTCCCCAGCCTGGCCATCTTCCTGACCGTGCTGGCGTTCAACCTGCTGGGCGACGGCCTGCGCGACGCGCTGGACCCGAAGATCGACCGGCGCTAAGGAGCGCACGCGGATGTCCGGATCCATGCCGCATATCGGCGCGTTGCCAGCCGGCGCGCGCAACAGCATCACCGACGTGCCGGGCGTGGCGGTTGGCCAATGCACGCTGGCCGACGGCGCCTGCCAGACCGGTGTGACGGTGGTGCTGCCGCACGGCGGCAACCTGTTCACCGACAAGGTGCCGGCCGCCGCGACCGTGCTCAATGGCTTTGGCAAGAGCGTGGGCCTGGTGCAGGTGGAAGAGCTCGGCGTGCTGGAGACGCCCATCGCGCTGAGCAACACCTTTGCCGTGGGCGCGCTGTCGCAGGCGCAGATCCGGCAGGCCATCGCGGCCAACCCGGAGATCGGCCGCGCCTGGCCCACGGTCAACCCGCTGGTGTTCGAGTGCAACGATGGCTACCTGAACGACATACAGGCGATGGCCGTGCAGGAGGCGCACTATGCGCAAGCCTGCGCCGCGGCCAGCGTGGATTTCGCGCAGGGCGCTGTCGGCGCAGGGCGCGGCATGTCGTCGTTCGGACTGAAAGGCGGCATCGGCTCCGCCTCCCGCCAGGTGGGCGAATACCATGTGGGCGTGCTGGTGCAGGCGAACTTCGGCACCTTGCCCAGCTTTACCGTGGCCGGCGCACGCCTTGGCGGCTTGCTGGCCGAACGGCTCCAGGCGCATACGCAAACGCCGGCGGAGTCAGGGCCGGAGAAAGGCTCGATCATCATGATCCTGGCCACCGACGCGCCGCTCGACGCCCGCCAGCTGCGCCGCCTGTCGCTACGCGCGGGGGCGGGCCTGGCGCGCACCGGCTCGGTATTCGGCCACGGCTCGGGCGACATCGCGCTCGCTTTTTCCACCGCCTACACCGTGCCGCAACAAGCCGGCGCGCCCATGCCGGCGCTGGCCATGCTGCATGAAACCCGGCTCGATGCGCTGTTCCATGCCGCCGCCGACAGCATTGAGCAGGCCATCCTGCATGCGCTGTGGCAGGCCGAAACCGTACGTGGCCGTGATGGGCACCAGCGTGTCGCGCTGCGCGAACTGATGCCCGAGCTGCCGCAATGGCTGCTGCGCGCGGCACCGACGAACTGAATTTCCACAAGCCATGAAGATCCTGATTTCCACCGACATCGAAGGCGTAGCCGGGGTATTCCATCCCGAGCAGACCCGCGCCGGCAACGGCGAGTACGAACGCGCCCGCGCCTGGATGACGGCCGAAGCCAATGCCGCCGTGCAGGGCGCCTTCGCGGGCGGCGCGGCCGAAGTGCTGGTCAACGACTCCCACGGCGGCTTTCGCAACCTGCTGCCGGATCAGCTCGACCCGCGCGCGCGCCTGGTGCTGGGCAAGCCGCGCTACCTTGGCATGATGGCCGGGGTGCACGGCTGCGACGGCGTCTTCATGATCGGCTACCACGGCCGCGCGCAAAGCCGCGGGATCCTCGCCCACACCATCAACAGCAGCGCGTTCGCCCGCATCTGGCTCGACGGCCAGGAGCTGGGCGAGGCCGGGATCTACGGCGCCCTGGCGGGCGAATTCGGCGTGCCGGTGCTGATGGCCAGCGGTGACGATATCTTCGTGGAAGAGACCCGACCGCTGATGCCCTGGGTGCGCTACGTACAGACCAAGGAGGCCGGCGGGCAGGGCAGCGGCACCACGCTGTCGCTGGCCGCCTCGCGCCAGGCCATCGCTGCTGCCGCCGAAGTGGCGGTGCGCAATGCGGACGGGCGCCCCCTGAAGATCGACGGCCCGATCCGTTGCCGCCTGCAGACCCAGAGCCCGGCGTTCGCCGACCTGTTCTGCCAGTGGCCCACGCTGGAGCGCGTGGACGGCGTCACGCTGGTATTCGACGCCGCCTCGGTGCAGGCGGCCGTGCGCATGCTGAACTGCCTGTCGGCGATGTCGTTCATGCTGAAGTAGGCTGCGCCCTGGCCTGTTGTGCCCGGTTGTGCCGCTGCTGGCCGCATGGTGGACAATGGCGGGTGGCAGCCGCCGGCGGCGCCCCGCAAGCCATAAGCCACTTTGCAGCACTCATCACGGCAGGTACAAGCAGATTCATGATCGCAGTCAACGACGGGAGCTGGACTCCCGTACGCAAGGATTTTGTCGAGCCCGGCACGCGCTGCCGGCAGCAGGTCGGCCGTGGGCGGCACCACGGCTTCGGTAACGGCCAGGCCTTTATCCTGCGCGACGGGCAAGGCCACGAGTACCCCTTTGGCGAGGCCTGCGCGCGGGCCGTGCTTGCTGAGCCAGACCTGTTGTACCTGGTGCCAGACTACACCGAGCGGGACGCCGGCCAGCCCGTGCCCGAAGCGACCGCGCCGGACAACGACGAGTTCGAGGCCACCGGTCCGGCCGCTGCGCGTTCCCGCGGCGCGGCGGGCGGCGGCCGCCAAGGCAAGGCCAGCGACGCCGCGCTGCGGCGTACAGCCGCCATTCGTTACCTCGTGTTGCGCATGGAAAAGGTGGCCGGCGTGCCGCGCGTGCAACCCACCGTGCGTTTTCCTGCGCTCGAAGCGGTGTATCAGTCCTTCCTTGAGACCGGCGAGCTGCCGGATGCCCAGGTCAAGCGCATTCTCGCCATCGAGCGCAGCGCAACCACGCCGCCCAAGCTCAAGACCATCAACCTGCTCGATGTCTACACCGCGCACGTCAAGCTGGAGCGCGTGATCCAGGAGTCCAACCGCGTCGAGCAGCGCCGGTTCCTGCGCAGCATCCATGACTGGCTGGCGCGCCACCTGGTGCTGTCCGCCGCCCAGATCGCCGCGGCAGGCATCCAGATGCATCCGCATGCGTTCCGCTCCCTGTTGCTGCGTGAGGCGGTGCCGGCGGATGCCGCCAAGGGCGAGAAGGGCGATTTGGGTGCCAAGAACGAGAAGGGCGCCAAGGGCGGCAAAGGCTAGCTGCCCGGCTTCGGGCGGCTTCGGATGGCAATGCCGGCCAAGTTGGCGTTTAATAGCGGCACCCCCACTCCTCGCCAAGCGCGAAATCTGCTGTCATGTCCTTGCACACCAGCTTTTCCCGCAGTTATGTCGAAGCCCGGCAGAAATTCCGTGACGCGGCCCAGGCTGCCGGCGGCACCCTGACCGATTTTCCCCATCCCACCAAGCGCGGCTGCGCCGACGAGGAACTCGCCATGGATGTCGCCTGGGTGGGCGGCGCCGAGGCCGGGCGCGTGCTCATGGTGACTTCAGGCATGCACGGCGTGGAAGGCTTCTGCGGCTCCGGGGCGCAGGTCGCCATGCTGGGCGACGCGGATCTGCTGCAGGCGTGCGCCGGCGCGGGCGTGGCGCTGCTGCTGGTGCATGCGGTCAATCCCTACGGCTTCTCGCATATGCGCCGGGTCAACGAAGACAACGTTGATCTCAACCGCAATTTCATGGATTTCACCCAGCCGCTGCCCGACAACGCGCCGTATGCCGAGGTGGCGCCCATGCTGCTGCCCGAGCACTGGCCGCCCTCCGAGACCGACCAGGCCGCGCTGATGAAGGCGGTGGCCGAGAAAGGCCTGCCCTGGTACCAGGCGGCGGTGAGCGCGGGCCAGTATCAGGCGCCCGAAGGGCTGTTCTTCGGCGGCAACAAGGCGACCTGGAGCAATTACACGCTGCGCCGCATCCTGGCGCGCTTCGGCGCCGGGCGCGAAGCCCTGCGCTGGATCGACCTGCATACCGGCCTGGGGCCTTGGGGCTACGGTGAGCCGATTTACATGGGGCCGGACCGCGAAGAGGCAATCGGCAAGGTGCGCGCTATCTGGGGCAGCAATGTCACCTCGATCTACGATGGCTCGTCGGCATCGGCCAATCTCAACGGCATGGCCTGGGTGGCCGCGCCGCAGACGTTGCCGACGCTGGCGTATAGCGGCATCGCGCTGGAGTTCGGCACCTTGCCTGTTACCGAGGTGTTGGAGGCATTACGTGGCGATCATTGGCTGCACCTGCACCCGGAGGCGGATGAAGGCCAGCGGAATTTGATTCGGCAGGCGATGTGGCATGCCTTTTATGGGGATGCGGACGACTGGCGGGCGAGCGTGGTGGAGCAGGTCAGGGAGGCGGTGGTGAAGGGGCTGGCGGGATGGTGAGGGACTGAGCGAACTATCCGGCCGTCGCGGCTGGCATCCATTGCGAAGAAAGACGGCCGCAGGAATCTGCGGCCGTGTCTTGTGCACGCCTTCAACCTGGCAGTGCTTCGTAAGTCAGCAGGAACACCTGTTCCTCGCCAGCGCTGACCGGCAGCCAGACGATCTCCAGTCCGGGGAACGCGGCCTCCACATTGGCGTGCTCGTTGCCGATCTCCACCACCAGCGCGCCGCCCGGGTTCAGGTGCGCTTTGGCGCCAGCGATGATGCGCCGTACCACGTCCATGCCGTCGTCGCCGCCAGCCAGTGCGATGCGCGGCTCGGCCTGGTATTCGGCCGGCAGCGCTTGCATGGAGGTTTCGTTGACGTAGGGCGGGTTGGTGAGGATCACATCGTACTTGGCGCCTGCGGGCAGCGGTGCGTACAGGTCGCCCTCATACAGGCTGATGCGGTCTTCCATCTTGTAGTCCGCCACATTGCGGCGGGCCACAGCCAGCGCATCCGGCGAGATGTCGACCGCATCGATGCGGGCCTTCGGCCAGACATGCGCGGCGATGATGGGCAGGCAGCCCGAGCCGGTGCACAGCTCCAGCACCGGGCCGATTTCGGCGCTGTCGCCTACCCACGGTTCCAGTCCTTCATGCAGCAGTTCGCCAACGAAGCTGCGCGGCACGATCACGCGCGAGTCCACGTAGAAGCGCAGGCCGTGCATGAAGGCCTCGTTGGTGATATAGGCCGCGGGCACGCGCTCGGTCACGCGGCGCTCGATGACCTGCAGCACGGCGTCGACTTCTTCGGGCAGCAGGCGCGCGTCGAGGAACGGGTCGAGCGTGTCCAGCGGCAGGTGCAGCGTATGCAGCGTCAGGTACGCGGCTTCGTCGTAGGCATTGGCGCTGCCGTGGCCAAAGGACAGCTTGGCCTGGGTGAAGCGCGATACCGCGAAGCGCAGCAGGTCGCGCACGGTGAGCAGGGGGGAGGAGGTTGCCATAACGTCTTTTTCTGGTCCGCGGCGATCAGGCGATCAGGCGTTCCAGCACGCCACGGTAAATGTTCTTGAGGGGTTCGATAAATCGCACTTCCACGTGCTCGTCAATCTTGTGGATGCTTGCATTGGGCGGCCCGAACTCGATCACCTGCGGGCAGATCTTGGCGATAAAGCGGCCATCCGAGGTGCCGCCGGTGGTGGACAGCTCGGTCTTGATGCCCGTTTCCGCCGCGATGGCGCCAGCCAGCGCTTCGGAAAGGTCGCCGCGCGCGGTCAGGAAGGGCTCGCCGCCCAGGGTCCAGTCCAGGTCGTAGTCGAGCTGGTGGCGGTCCAGGATGGCATGCACGCGCGCCTTCAGGCCGTCGGGCGTGCTGGCGGTGGAGAAGCGGA
Source organism: Cupriavidus sp. GW822-FHT03E04 (assembly GCF_058801495.1). Taxonomy (NCBI): domain Bacteria; kingdom Pseudomonadati; phylum Pseudomonadota; class Betaproteobacteria; order Burkholderiales; family Burkholderiaceae; genus Cupriavidus; species Cupriavidus sp. GW822-FHT03E04. Next base: position 304,503 of record NZ_JBXANI010000001.1, on the reverse strand, counting down.
AATTGAAATCGACGGTGACATGGCCGGGGATCACGTTGGTGGCGCCGGTGCCGCCGTGGATATTCGACATCTGCCAGCTGGTGGCGGGGAAGTACTCGTTGCCTTCGTCCCAGCGCTCGTTCACCAGGTCGGTCAATGCGGGCACGGCCAGGTGGATGGGGTTCTTGGCCAGATGCGGGTAGGCGATATGGCCTTGCACGCCCTTGACGCTGAGCTTGCCCGAGAGCGAGCCGCGCCGGCCGTTCTTGACCATGTCGCCGAGCGTGTCGACCGAGGTGGGCTCGCCGATCACGCAGTAATCGAGTCGCTCGCCGCGCGCCTTCAGCGCTTCGACCACCTTGACGGTGCCATCGTGCGCGGGGCCTTCCTCGTCGCTGGTGATCAGCAAGGCGATGGAGCCGGCGTGGTCCGGGTGGGCCTGCACGAATTCTTCGATAGCTACCACGAAGCCAGCGATGGAGGTCTTCATGTCGGCGGCGCCGCGGCCGTACAGCTTGCCGTCGCGGTGGCTGGGCAGGAAGGGGTCGGAGCCCCATTGCTCCAGCGGGCCGGTGGGTACCACGTCGGTGTGGCCGGCAAAGGCCAGCAGCTTGCCGTCCTGGCCGCGCGTGCCGCGCTTGACGGCCCACAGGTTGGTCACGCGGAAGTCGTCCGGGCCGCTGACGATGGCTTCGCAGGCGAAGCCCAGCGCCTTCAGGCGGGTTTCCAGCACGGCCTGGCAGCCTTCATCGGCGGGCGTGACGGAGCGGCGGCGGATCAGGTCTTCGGTGAGGGCGAGGGTGGGGTTCATGGTGGCAGCGAGGAGGCGCGTGGCGCCGGAGTCCGGCGGGGTGCATGGTTCGAGTCTTGCGTCCTGGCAGCGCGCATGTCCTGGCGCTGCCATCGGGCTTAAAAAAGGCTGGCGTAATTATCCGGTGAAAACCCCACGCTGACGCTGCCCTTGTGGGCCAGCACCGGCCGCTTGATCAGCGACGGGCTTTGCTGCATCAGCGCAATCGCGCCGGCTTCCTGTTCTGCAAGCGCCTTGTCCGCGTCGGACAGCGCGCGCCAGGTGGTGCCTTTGCGGTTGAGCAGGGTGGCGAGCGGCACATGCGCGAGCCAGCCGCGCAGCATGGCTTCGTCCACGCCTTGCTTCTTGAAGTCGTGGAAGGTGTAATCCACACCGTTGGATTCCAGCCAGGTGCGGGCTTTCTTGACGGTATCGCAGTTGGGAATGCCGTAGAGCAGGACAGTCATGGCGAATTCGGGGCCAGCCGGGGCTAGCGCAGCAAGAGGTTGAGGGCGACCACCAGGCCGGCGAGGCCCAGCGCGAAACCAGCCATGGCCACCGCCGTCATCAGGCGCAGCCGGCGGTCCAGCCGTGCGGCTTCGCGGCGCAGGGCCTCGATGGTGATGGCGTGTTGCTCGGCCAGCAGCTTGACGGCCTCGGCCTGCTGCATGGCGGCGTTTTCCAGCTCCGCAATGCGCGCGGCAGGGTCACGCGCGTCCTGGCCGGGCATGTCGGCGCTGCCATCGCGGCGCTTGCCTTTCTTGATCTTCTCGATGGTCTTGTTGGCCTGTTCGAGGATCGTGGGCAGCAGCGAGAGAACGGTGGTGACAGTGGTCGGGTCCAGGGCCATGAGTCGCTTGCGAAGGGCGGGCCAGCGGCGGCCGGCGGCGGTATCCATTGAGCGGGAACCGTTGGAGAGCGGGAAAAGGGAAAAGGAAAAAGGGGTGAGGGGAGCGTTAGCGTTCTGAACCGGCATTCCGGTTCAGGCCGGCCGTGCACGCGCACGTTTGCGGGCCAGGGGCGCTCCCCTCGATGCAGCGGGCGAGATCAGTCGCCGCGCAGCAGGTCGTTCAGGCTGGTCTTGGCGCGGGTTTGCGCGTCCACCTTCTTGACGATCACGGCGCAGTACAGGCTGTACTTGCCATCCTTGGAGGGCAGGTTGCCCGCCACCACCACCGAGCCAGCCGGCACGCGGCCGTAGTGGATCTCGCCGGTTTCGCGGTCATAGATCTTGGTCGACTGGCCGAGGTACACGCCCATCGAGATCACCGAGTTTTCTTCCACGATCACGCCTTCGACCACTTCCGAGCGCGCGCCGATGAAGCAGTTGTCTTCGATGATGACCGGGTTGGCCTGCAGCGGCTCGAGCACGCCGCCGATGCCGACGCCGCCGGACAGGTGGACGTTCTTGCCGATCTGGGCGCACGAGCCGACGGTGGCCCAGGTGTCGACCATGGTGCCTTCATCGACGTAGGCGCCGATGTTGACGTACGAGGGCATCAGCACGGCGTTCTTGGCGATGAACGAGCCACGGCGGGCGACCGCCGGGGGCACCACGCGGAAGCCGCCCTTGGCGAAGTCGTCAGCGGTCCAGTTGGCGAACTTGGTCGGCACCTTGTCGTAGAACTGGGCGAAGCCGCCAGCGGACATCGGCGCGTTGTCTTCCAGGCGGAACGACAGCAGCACGGCCTTCTTGATCCACTGGTTGACGATCCATTCCTTGCCTTGCTTCTCGGCTACGCGCAGGGCGCCGGTGTCGAGCTGGCCGATCACGTTGGCCACGGCTTCGCGGATGTCGTTGGGGGCGGACTTGGGCGAGAGGCTTGCGCGGTCTTCCCATGCCTGGTCGATCAGGGCTTGCAGTGCTTGCGTCATATGCGTGTTTTCAGTGGTTGATCGTTGTCTACAACAAAATACGGTGTGTGCGGCGCGGTGCACTTTGCCCGCATCCGCTGGTTTCAGCCCAGCGACTTGCAGAAGGCGACGATGCGGCGCGCGCCTTCCAGGCACTCCTCGGGCGTGGCCACCAGCGCCATGCGCACGCGGTTGGCGCCCGGGTTGATGCCGTCGGCCTCGCGCGCCAGGTAGCTGCCCGGCAGCACGGTAACGTTCTGCTCGGCCAGCAGCCGCGCGGCAAACTCGGTGTCGGACAGGCCGGTGCGCGAGACATCCGCCCACAGGTAGAAGCCGGCATCGGGCAAGGCCACGTCCAGCACCTCGGCCAGCATCGGCGTGACCTCGGCAAACTTGCGTACGTAGGCGGCGCGATTGTCGCGCACATGGGCCTCGTCGTTCCAGGCCGCCACGCTGGCGGTCTGCACCGCCGGGTTCATGGCGCCGCCGTGATAGGTACGGTATAGCAGGAATTTCTTCAGCAGGGCGGCATCGCCGGCCACGAAGCCCGAGCGCAGGCCCGGTACGTTGGAGCGCTTGGACAGGCTGGAGAACATCACCAGGCGCTCGAAGGGATGGGCGCCTTCGGCACGGCCCAGCTTGTGCGCGGCTTCCAGCGCGCCCAGCGGCGGCTCGCCTTCCTTGAAGTAGATCTCGGAGTAGCACTCGTCCGAGGCGATCACGAAGCCATGGCGGTCGGACAGCGCGAACAGCTCGCGCCAGTCTTCCAGCGACAGCACGGCACCGGTCGGGTTGCCCGGAGAGCACACAAAGACCAGCTGCACCTTGGCCCAGGTCTCGGCGCTAATGCGGTCGAAAGCGGGCGCGAAGTTGCGCGCCGGATCGCTGTTTGCAAATACCGGCGTGGCACCGGCCAGCAGGGCCGCGCCTTCATAGATCTGATAGAACGGGTTGGGGCACAGCACCAGCGCGCCGGGCTGGCTGGCGTCGACCACGGTCTGGGCGAAGGCGAACAAGGCCTCGCGCGAGCCGGTGACCGGCAGCACCTGGGTGGCGGCATTGACCGCCGGCAGGTTGTAGCGGCGCTGGATCCACGTGGCCATGCACTGTCGTAGTGCATCCGATCCGGCCGTTGTGGGATAATTCGCCAGCCCTTGCAGCGCGTTTGACAGCGCTGTCTTGATGAATTCGGGCGTGGGGTGCTTGGGTTCGCCGATGCCGAAGCTGATCGCGGGCAGCGCGCCGTTTGGCTTGACGTCAGCCAGCAGCGCGCGCAGTTTCTCGAACGGATAGGGCTGGAGCAGGTCGAGGCGGGGATTCACGATCGGGTTCAGGCCGGTAGGGCCAAGCTCAAAGCCGGTCATTATAAAGGATTGCCGCGCATTCCCGCGTGCCGGCAAGGCCTTGCCGGCACGCCGCGCCGGCTTGTCCCTGCCTATCCCCGGCCGTCCGCGACCGGCCCCGGTCGCGCCGCGGTGCTTTTCCGATACCGAATGCTGACTGGCTGCCCAAGTGGCAGCCTTAACCGTTTTCCCATGAGCAATCTGCCCGCCACTTCCACCGCTTCGGCCCCGGCCGACCCGCATGCCTTCAAATCCACCTTGTCCATCCTGCTGGGCGCCTCGGTCTGGGGCATCGCCTGGTTCCCCTACCGGCTGCTCGCCGGCTGGGGGCTGGGTGGCATGACGGCAGCCGCGCTGGTGAGCGCCATGGCCGCGCTGATCGCCCTGGTGGCCTTCGCCCGCCACCTGGGCGGCCTGCGCTGGTCGTGGCTGTTCGTGGCGATCGGGCTGGCGGCGGGTGTGACCAACGCCGGCTTTGTATGGGGCAGCGTCAACGGCCATGTGATGCGGGTGTTGCTGCTGTTCTACCTGACGCCGGTATGGACGGCCTTGTTTGCCCGCGTCTTCCTGGGCGAGAAACTGTCGGCATCCGGCTTGCTGCTGGTGGTGCTGGCGCTGTTTGGCGCGGGGCTGATGCTGTGGACGCCGGAAGTGGGCCTGCCGCTGCCAACGCACGCGGCGGAATGGTCCGGCCTGATCGGCGGCATGGGTTTTGCCGTCAACAATGTGCTGTCGCGCCGGGCCGGGCAGCTTTACCCGGAGATGGATGCGCGCCTGCGCACCGTGATGGTCTACGTGGGCTGCACCGCGGTCGGCCTGCCGTGCGCGCTGTTGCTGGAGCCGGGCGGTGTGGCGCTGGCGCCGGTGATCGGCTGGGGCGGCGTGGCGCTGATGCTGGGCCTCGCCGCCACGCTGGTGCTGAGCAATTCGGTGGTCCAGTACGGACTGCAGCGCCTGCCGGCCAACCGGGTATCGCTGCTGATGCTGTTCGAGATCGTGATCGCGGCGGTGTCGTCGTGGTGGCTGGCGACCGAGACGCTGAGCTGGAAGGAGGCCGCCGGCGGCCTGTGCATCGTGGCGGCTGGCGCCTTGTCGGGGCTGGTGCACCGCACCAAGGCGCGTCGCGGCAACGATGCCGCCGGTGCGGCGGACCAGGCGCTACAGCCGCAATAGCTGGCGCCGCGCCTCAATAAAGCATCGCCCGCGACACCACCGCCACCAGCGGCTTGCGGATGGCGCGTTCCACGCCGGCATGCAGGTGCAGCGGGCGGAGCAGCATCTTGACCGTCATCTCGATCGGCAGGTTGCGCCGGATCACGGCGCTCACCCGGGAGTTGAGCTTGCGCACGTCCCGTTGCGGGATATCCTCGGTGCCGCGCTCGATGCGCAGCACATTGCGCAGCGCGATCTCCGCGTCTTCGTTCTTGATTTCCAGCAAGCGGCGCACCAAGGCGCCCAGTACGCGCAGGCGGCCGAGCCGTTCCACGCCGTTGAAGGTGTTGAAGTAGCGGTAGAAGTGCTTGTAGTGGCGCACCTCGTCGTCAGCGATGCGCCGCGTCAGGTTGCGCAGCACCGGCTCGTCGCTGGCTTGCTCCAGAGAGCGGTAGAGGGCTGCGGTGCCCGTCTCGACCACGCAGCGCGCTGCCATCTCAAGGGCTTTCGTGGGTTCGAAATTGTCGATCGAGCAGGTATGGCGGTATTCGTCGAAGAACCGCGCATAGCCGCGCTCCCAGTCGAACTCGGGCCAGACATGTTCCACGTAGCGCCGCAGGGCCAGGCCGTGCTGCAGCTCCTCCGCCTCCCAGTGTTCGGACAGCCAGCCGGAGGCCTCGGGATTGGCGGCGTAGTAGTTGGCCAGGTTGCCGGCGTACGTGTCCGAGCCGCTTTCGACAAAGGACGCCGACACCAGCAGGTAGAACAACTCCCGATCGGGCCGGACAAGGGCGGTGTCGATGGCCTGGAAATCGATGTCGCCCAAGGACCATTGTGGCGTTTTGGGCACATTCACGGCATCTTGGCCGGGCAAGCTGCTGTCGGATATCGCCGGTAAGAAGGCGGTCATGCTGGACACTCCCAGAAGGGTCGCGAAGCCGGGTTCCGTGTTGGCCGGAGGCAGCCATTGCGCCGGGAACGGGGCGGCAGGTGCAATGGGCCTCAAGGATCACGCTGACAATAAGAGACTAGCACTAACCCTTGGAAGTTTCCCGCCGGTGCCAAGAAGTGCGACGACGTTAAGCGCAGGGTGGTGGCCTTTAGCCGCATGGCAGCATCGCCGCAAGTGTGGGGCGTGAACCGCACGGGGTGTATCGGAAGCGGCCCAAACTCCCTTGGGGAAATGGCTTGCGCTTAGCCCGGAAAGCGCCCGGACGCCGAAGGCGCGATGGTATGATTAGCGCCATCTATCGGGCACAAGAGAGAAGGCATGGGGCGCAACCGGCACGCGTCGGCCCCGCTTCTCGTTGGGGCCCGGCTCTCCTGAACGCTGCATTACGCTAGATACCCCACGACCAACCGTGCGACTGTCCTCGATCAAGCTGGCGGGCTTCAAGTCCTTCGTCGATCCCACCAATTTTCAAGTGCCCGGCCAACTGGTCGGCATCGTCGGTCCCAACGGCTGCGGCAAATCGAACATCATCGATGCGGTGCGCTGGGTGCTGGGCGAGTCGCGCGCCTCCGAGCTGCGCGGCGAGTCCATGCAGGACGTGATCTTCAATGGCTCCACCGCGCGCAAACAGGCTGGCCGCGCCAGCGTCGAACTGGTGTTCGACAACCCTGAGGGGCGCGCCGGCGGGCAATGGAGCCAATACGCCGAAATCGCCGTCAAGCGGGTGCTGACCCGCGACGGCACGTCCTCCTACTACATCAATAACCAGGCCGTGCGCCGCCGCGATATCCAGGACATCTTCCTGGGCACCGGCCTGGGGCCGCGCGCCTACGCCATCATCGGGCAGGGCATGATCTCGCGCATCATCGAGGCCAAGCCCGATGACATGCGGATCTTCCTGGAAGAAGCCGCAGGAGTGTCCAAGTACAAGGAACGCCGCCGCGAAACCGAAAACCGCCTGTCCGACACGCGCGAGAACCTGACCCGCGTGGAAGACATCCTGCGCGAGCTCGGCACCAACCTGGACAAGCTCGAAGGGCAGGCCGAAGTGGCCCAGCGCTTCAAGACCTTGCAGTCCGACGGCGAGGAAAAGCAGCACCTGCTGTGGCTGCTGCGCAAGCGCGAGGCCCAGGCCGAGCAGGAGCGGCACACGCGTGCCATCGAGCAGGCACAGATCGACCTGGAAGCGCAAACCGCGCAACTGCGTCACGTCGAGGCCGAGCTCGAGACCATGCGCGCAGCGCATTACGCCGCCTCTGACAATATGCACACCGCGCAGGGCGGCTTGTACGAGGCCAATGCCGAGGTCAGCAAGCTCGAGGCCGAGATCCGCTATGTGGTGGAGTCGCGCAATCGCGTGCAGGCGCAGATCGCCGCACTGACGGCGCAGCGCGAGCAGTGGCAAGGCAAGGCCGAGCAGGCTACCGATGCCCTGGCGCAGGCCGAGGAAGAGCTGGCGGTGGCCGAAGGCCGCACCATCGAAGCCCAGGAGGCCGTGGCGCACAAGACCGATGAGCTGCCCACGCTGGAAGCCCAGTGGCGCGATGCCCAGGTGCTGTCCAACGAGCAGCGCGCCAGCATCATGCAGGCTGAGCAGGCGCTCAAGCTGGAGGCCGCGCAGCAGCGCAGCGCCGACCAGATGCTGCAGCAGCTGGAGCAACGCCGCGAGCGCTTGTCCGGGGAAGAAAAGGGGCTGGACCGCCCCGATGAAACCCGCCTGGAAGAGCAACGCGCCGAGCTGGCCGAACAGGAAGCCGTGCTGGAAGAGGCGCAGGCCATCCTGGCTGACTCCGCCGACAGCGTGCCGCGCCTGGACGGCGAGCGCCGCAGCGCGCAGGAACGCGTGCAGCGCGAGGCCGCCGCGATCGGGGCGCTGGAAGCGCGCCTGGCCGCGCTAAAGCAGTTGCAGGAAAACGTGCAGACCGAAGGCAAGGTGCAGCCCTGGCTGGCCAAGCACGGCCTGGCCGAACTGCCGCGCCTGTGGAAGAAGCTCCATATCGAGCCGGGCTGGGAAAGCGCGCTGGAATCCGTGCTGCGCGAAAAGCTCGGCGCGCTCGAAGTCTCCAACCTGGACTGGATCAAGTCCTTCCTGTCCGACGCGCCGCCCGCCAAGCTGGCCTTCTACTCGCCGCCGCCGGCCGCGCGCCCGCAGGAAACCCCCGCCGGCATGCGTCCGCTGATGGCGCTGGTGCAGATCACCGAGCCCGGCATCCGGGCCGTGATGCAGGACTGGCTGGCCGATATCTACATCGCCACCGACATGGCGTCGGCGCTGGCCCAGCGTGCCACGCTGCCCGAAGGCGCGTCGTTCGTCGTGGCCGAGGGCCATCTGGTGGGCCGCAGCTCGGTCCACCTCTATGCGGCCGATTCCGAACAGGCCGGCATGCTGGCCCGCGAGCAGGAAATCGAAAACCTGCAGAAGCAGGCGCGCGCCCAGCTGCTGCTGTCCGACGAAGCCAAGAGCCAGGCGGTTCGCGCCGAGGCTGCCTACACCCAGGCCAGCGCCGCGCTCACCGAGGCCCGCGGACGCAGCGAGCAGGCCACACGCCGCGTGCACGCGCTGCAGATGGATGTGCTCAAGCTGTCGCAGGCCATGGAGCGCTACGCCGCGCGCAGCGGCCAGATCCGTGAGGAACTGGCCGAAATCGCCGCGCAGATCGAAGAGCAGCGCGCCATCCGCGCCGAGTCCGAAGCCAGCTTCGAGCAGCACGACGCCGCGCTGGCGGAGATGCAGTCCACGCACGAAGACCACCAGATGGCCTTCGAGGCGCTGGACAGCAAGCTGTCATCGGCGCGGCACCAGCTGCGCGACTTCGAGCGCGCGGCGCAGGAAGCGCTGTTCGCCGAGCGCAACCTGGCTAACCGCATCGACGAGCTGCGCCGCAATATCCAGACCGCGGGCGACCAGTCGGAGCGTCTTGCCCAGTCGCTGGAAGATGCCCGCGTCGAGCTGGAAACCATCAATGAGCAGACCGCCCACACTGGCCTGCAGGATGCGCTGGAGCGCCGTGCCGAGAAGGAAGAAAAACTCCAGCTCGCCCGCACCGAGCTCGATGCGCTGTCGGCGCAGTTGCGCCAGTACGACGACCAGCGCCTGGCCGCCGAGCGTAGCCTGCAGCCGCTGCGCGACCGCATCACCGAGTACCAGTTGAAGGAACAGGCCGCGCGCCTGAACCAGGAGCAGTTCAGCGAGCAACTGACGACCGCCGAGGTGGACGAGGCAGTGCTGGCCGAGAAGCTCACGCCCGATCTCAAGCCCTCCTACCTGCAGGGTGAGGTCACGCGCCTGAACAACGCCATCAACGCGCTCGGGCCGGTGAACATGGCCGCGCTGGACGAACTGGCGGCGGCGCGCGAGCGCAAGACTTTCCTCGATGCGCAGTCGGCCGACCTGATCGACGCCATCACCACGCTGGAAGACGCGATCCACAAGATCGACCAGGAAACCCGCGCGATGCTGCAAGGGACCTTCGACCAGGTCAACCATCACTTCGGCGAGCTGTTCCCGTCGCTCTTCGGTGGCGGGCAAGCCAAGCTGATCATGACCGGCGACGAAATCCTCGACGCCGGCGTGCAGGTGATGGCGCAGCCGCCAGGCAAGAAGAACTCGACCATCCACCTGCTGTCGGGCGGTGAGAAGGCCCTGACGGCCATCGCGCTGGTGTTCGCCATGTTCCAGCTCAACCCGGCGCCGTTCTGCCTGCTCGACGAGGTGGACGCGCCGCTGGACGATGCCAATACGGAGCGCTACGCCAATATGGTGGCGCGCATGTCGGACAAGACCCAGTTCGTCTTCATTTCCCACAATAAAATCGCAATGGAAATGGCACACCAGTTGATTGGCGTGACGATGCAAGAGCAAGGTGTATCGCGTATCGTCGCCGTGGATATGGACGCAGCGCTCTCGATGGCGGAGGCAGCATGACGCTCCAGACCGCCCTGATCGTTGCAGGCATTGTCCTGCTGCTGCTGGTAGTCGCCTACAACCAGTGGCAGATCCGCAAGGCGCGCCGCCCGCGCGCGCTGCAGCCCGAAGACGACCTGCCGCCGATGCGCGAGCCGGTGGTAAGCCCGGTGGTCAAGCCGGAAGTCAGCGCCAAGCTGCACGAGCCATTGCCCGAGCATCAGGTCGAGCGGCGCGAGCCCACGTTGTCGGCTTCGCCGCTGGACGCCGCCGCCGTGGCGGCTGGCATGGCCGCCAGCTCAGCCGATGCCGACGAAGCCCTGGCGGATGAAGTCGCCGTTGCCGCGGCGCCGTCGTCGGTCCATGCGCCCCATGCGGCTGCCGGCAAGCCCGTGCATGCCGAGGAGGCGGGAGAGTCTGCCGGGCCCGCCGAATCGCATGACGTTGCAGACCATGAAGAATACGCAGAACATGCGGAGCACGCGGAACGAACCGAACAGATAAAGCCCAAGCAAGAGGCCGCGCCTGCCAAGGCAGCGCAGCTGGAGCCCGTTGCGCTCGATGGCCAGCCCACACCGGCCGTCATCGATCCGCTGATCGACTGCATCGTGCCGCTGCACCTGGAGCGCAAAAGCTCGGGCGATCGCATCCTGCCGCTCACCGGCCGCCTGCGCCGTGCGGGGACCAAGCAGGTGCACATCGAAGGCCTACGCAGCGAAGCCAATGCCTGGGAGCCGGTCACCGCCGGCCATCAGTACGAAGACCTGCAGGTAGCGGTGCAGCTTGCCAACCGCGGCGGCGCGCTCAATGCGCTCGAGTTTTCGGAGTTCGTCAATGCGGTGGAAGCGCTGGCAGAAGCGCTCGACGCCTCGGCCGATCTGCCCGACATGACCGAGACGGTCGCCAACGGCCGCGAGCTGGATGCGTTTGCCGCCAGTTGCGATGTGCAGCTTGGCGTCAACGTGATCTCCGACGGCGCGCCGTGGTCGGCCGCTTATGTGCAGACGGTGGCGACCCAGGACGGGCTGGTCCTGTCGCGCGACGGCACTCGCTTCACGCGCTATCAGGCCAACGCCGAGGGCGTGCAGCGGGCGCTGTTTACGCTGCAGTTCGGCGATACCAACTTCCTGCGCGATGACCTCACGGCCAAGGCCGGCCGCCAGATCACGCTGCTGCTCGATGTGCCGTCCGCGGCGCAGGCGACCAAGCCGTTCAAGACCGTGTGCGAGTACGGCTACAGCCTGGCGCAGCGCATGGGCGCGCAACTGGTCGACGACAATATGCGGCCGTTGAGCGAATCGTCCTTCGTCGCCATCTTCGGCCAGCTTCAAACACTCTACGACAAGCTGGAAGCCCGCGGCATGCCCGCGGGCTCGCCGGTGACGCTACGTTTGTTCAGTCTCTGATACGCCAGTTCGGCATCGACGATAACGACGACAACGGATTCAGTCCTTCAGCATGAGCACCAAACCAGAAGGTGCGGCGGCGCAAGCCCCCGCGCCTGTCAGCGATTCTCCCGCCGCGCGCGCCGACTGGCTGCGCGCCGAGCTGGAGCGCCACAATTACCAGTACTACGTCCTCGATGCGCCGTCGGTGCCCGATGCCGAGTACGACGCGCTGTTCCGCGAATTGCAGGACATCGAGACCAGGCATCCCGAATTGCTGACACCTGAGTCGCCCACGCAGCGCGTGGGCGGCCAGCCGCTGTCGGCCTTCGATACGGTGCGCCACGCCATCCCGATGCTGTCGCTCAACAACGGCTTCGAGGATGAGGATGTGCTGGCCTTCGACCGTCGTTGCGCGCAGGGGCTGGGGCGTGCCGCCCCAGCCGAGGGCGCGGCCGACCTGTTCAGCGCCGCCGAGGCGGTGGAGTATGCCTGCGAGCTGAAGTTCGATGGCCTGGCCATGTCCTTGCGCTACGAGGCCGGCCGGCTGGTGCAGGCCGCCACCCGCGGCGACGGCGAAACCGGCGAGGACGTGACCGTCAACGTGCGCACCATCAAGGCGATTCCGCTGCGCTTGCGCGGGGAAGCTGAGGCCTTGCCGGCGGTGCTGGAAGTGCGCGGGGAAGTCTTCATGTATCGCCGCGAATTCGACAAGCTCAATGCGCGGCAGGCCGAGGCCGGGGAAAAGACCTTCGTCAATCCGCGCAATGCCGCCGCCGGCAGCCTGCGCCAGCTGGATCCACGCATCACCGCCAAGCGTCCGTTGTCGTTCTTTGCCTACGGGCTGGGCGAGCTGCAAGGCGCGCCGCGTCCCGAGACGCACAGCGCCATGCTCGACTGGTTCGCCGGGTTTGGCATGCCGGTCTGCACGGAGCGCGAAGTCGTGCGGGGCGCGGACGGCTTGCTGAGCTTTTATCGCGGAGTGGGCGAGCGGCGCGCGGTGTTGCCCTACGACATCGACGGCGTGGTGTACAAGGTCAATGCGCTGGCCGAGCAGGAGCGCCTTGGCTTCGTGTCGCGCGCGCCGCGCTTCGCGCTGGCGCACAAGTTCCCGGCCCAGGAAATGACCACGGTGGTTGAAGACATCGAGGTGCAGGTTGGCCGCACCGGCGCCATCACGCCGGTAGCGCGGTTGGCGCCGGTGTTCGTGGGCGGCGTGACGGTGACCAATGCCACGTTGCACAACGAGGACGAAATCCGCCGCAAGGACGTGCATATCGGCGATACCGTGATTGTGCGGCGCGCGGGCGACGTGATTCCCGAAGTGGTGGCGGTGGTGCCGGAGCGCCGGCCCGCCGACGCACGCGCCTTCGTCATGCCCACCGCATGCCCGGTGTGCGGATCGCACATCGAGAAGCTGGAAGGCGAGGTGATCGCGCGCTGCACTGGTGGGCTGATCTGCGCGGCTCAGCGCAAGCAGGCGCTGCTGCATTTCGCGCAGCGCCGCGCCATGGATATCGAAGGCCTGGGCGACAAGGTGGTCGAGCAACTGGTCGACATGGCTATCGTGCACACGCCGGCCGATCTCTACAAGCTCGGCGTCGCCAAGCTGGCCGCGCTGGACCGGATGGCCGACAAGTCGGCCACCAACCTGGTGGCAGCCATCGAGGCGTCGCGCGAGACCACGTTCAACCGCTTTATCTTCTCGCTTGGCATCCGCCATGTGGGCGAAGCGACGGCCAAGGACCTGGCCAAGCATTTCGGCAAGCTCGATGGGCTGCTGGCAGCCGACGAGGCCGCCTTGCTGGAGGTCAACGACGTGGGGCCGGTGGTGGCGCAGTCCATCGCCAACTTCCTGGCCGAGCCGCACAATGTGGAAGTCATCGAGCAACTGCGTGCAGCCGGCGTGCACTGGCCGGAAAGCGAGCCGGCGGAGCGCGCCGCGCCCGCGCCGCTGGCCGGCAAGACGTTCGTGCTGACTGGCACGCTGCCCACGCTGTCGCGCGAAGACGCCAAGGAAAAGCTGGAAGCGGCCGGCGCCAAGGTGGCCGGCTCGGTGTCGAAGAAGACCGACTATGTGGTGGCTGGCGCGGAAGCCGGCAGCAAACTGGAAAAGGCCGAGGCGCTCGGCGTGCCCGTGCTGGACGAGGCCGCCTTGCTGGCTTTGCTGGCCGAGCTTAATACCGGAGATCAAGCATGATCCGTGACATTCTCAAGATGGGCGACCCGCGCCTGCTGCAGGTAGCGCGCCCTGTCACGCGCTTCAACACGCCCGAGTTGCGCATCCTGATCGACGATATGTTCGACACCATGGATCACGCCAATGGTGCTGGCCTGGCCGCGCCGCAGATCGGCGTGGACCTGCAGGTGGTGATCTTCGGCTTCGACCGCAATCCGCGCTATCCCGACGCCCCCACCGTGCCCAAGACCGTACTGATCAATCCCGAGCTGACGCCGCTTGGCGAGGAGCAGGATGAAGCCTGGGAAGGCTGCCTGTCGGTGCCGGGGCTGCGCGGGGTGGTGCCGCGTTTCACGCGCCTGAAGTACACCGGCTTTGACTTGATGGGCGGGCGCATCGAGCGCGTGGCCGAGGATTTCCACGCGCGCGTGGTGCAGCATGAATGCGACCACCTGCAGGGCATCCTCTATCCCATGCGGGTGACGGACTTCACGCGCTTCGGATTTACCGATGTGCTGTTCCCCGACCTGCCTCCGAATAGCGATGACTGACTGGCGACGACTGACCCGCGACGACTGATCAGCGATTGCCCTGGCGGCGATGGCGTGCCGCGATGCGGTGGGTCAGGGCGACCAGCGCCGCGCAGGCGGGATTGTCGTCGCGCTCCCGGTAAGCCAGGGTCAGCGGCGCGCGCAGCTGGTCGGCTTCTTCCATGCGGCGATAAGCCACGCCGTGCGGGTTGAGCCCGGCCATCGAGGCTGGCACCACGGTCACGCCGGCGCCGGCGGCTACCAGGTTCAGGTTGCTCAGCATGCGCTCGACTTCAGCGCCCACGCGCGGCGTGAAGCCCAGCCGCTCGCACACCTTCAGCAGATCGCCATACATGCCCGGCGCGCCCGGGCGCCGCACCAGGATGAACGCATCGTCTGCCAGCGCGCGCAGCGAGATGGCTTCCTGGGCCGCTGCGTGGGCCGGCGCGCCGCGCTTGCGCAGCAGCGGATGGTCCAGCGGCAGCGCGATCACCATTTCCTCTTCCAGCAGCAACTCGAAACGCAGGCCTTCGGGGCGTCCCACCGGCGCGCGCAGCAGTGCGACATCGAGCGTGCCCGCGGTGAGTTGCTCGATGACCTCGGCGGCGTTGTTCTCGCTGAGCTTGAGCGCGATGCCGGGAAAGCGGCGGCGGCAGGCGCGCAGTACCTCGGGCGTCAGCTTATGCGCGGCTGCCGAGCTGGTGAATCCGACCGATAGCATGCCTTGCTCGCCGCGCGCCATGCGTTGCATGCGCTGGCGCATCTGGTCCAGGCGCGCGAAGATGTCTAGCGCGTCGGTACGCAGCGCGTGCCCGGCGGCGGTGAGCGCCACACCGCGCGGCTGGCGCTCGAACAGGATCACGCCTAGCTCCGTCTCGAGCGCCTTCAACTGTTGCGACAGCGGAGGTTGCTGGATGCCGAGCTGCTCGGCGGCGCGCGTGATGTGGCCGGTTTCGGCTACCGCGAGAAAGTAGCGAAGGTGTCTCAGTTCCATGGTGTCTTTGCGGGCCGGGCGCTGTAGAAGGCATATCTTTTCGATATGTATTTCCACTGTGGCATATATTTTACATCCAGGTCGCGGGAGCCTAGGATGACACGGCTTTACGAACGAAAACACGGGCGCGCGCCAGGCGGCGCGCCGCATCGAGCACCGGGAGACAGGACATGAAAACACTTCGCCTTGCGCATTGCGCATCGATTGCACTGATTGCGCTAGCCGCGGCGGCCCAGTTTGGCTGCGCCGCCCCGGGCGTGGACAGTGCCGCGAGCGCGAAGCAGGCCGCACCGGCGCCCGGCACGGCGGCGCAAGCTGCCGCGCCCCAATGGCAGCGGGTCAGGCTCGGCGCGGGCGCTGGCGCCTACGATTTTCCGGTCTACGCCAACCATCCGCTGGACGCGGACCTGCGCGGCATCCGCGAGGTGATCTTCGTCCAGCACGGGCTGCAGCGTAACGGCGACGACTACTTCGCGGCCGGCGCGGCGCTGCTCAAGCAAACCGGGCGCAATCCCGACGAGGTGCTGCTCATCGCGCCGAACTTCCCCGGCACGCCGGATGCGGCCAAGGGCAAGCATTTCGACGGCATGCCGATATGGAGCGTGCAGGGCTGGATGAGCGGGGAGGATGCGGTCAACCCGCCGTTCTCGGTCAGCTCGCTGCAGGTGCTGGACGATCTCGTCGGCATGGTGACCAACAAGGCCCGTTTTCCGGCGGTGACCCGCGTGACGGTGGCCGGCCACTCCGGTGGCGCGCAACTGGTGCATCGCTATGCGGTGCTGAACAATGTCGACGAGCGTATCCGCGCGGGCGGCATCGATCTGCGCTACGTAGTGGCGAATCCTTCGTCGTATCTGTATTTCACGCCGGAGCGCCCACGCGGCAAGGGCTTTGCGCCCTATGACACGGCCATTTGCGCGGACTACGACAAATACCGCTACGGCATGCGCGACATGGTGCCCTATGCGCGCGGTGCGACCGGCGATGCGCTGTTCCGCCGCTATCTCCAGCGCCAGGTGACCTACCTTGTGGGCTCGGAAGATAACGACCCCAACCACCGCGTGCTCGACAAGGCCTGCGGCGCCGAGGCCGAAGGCCCGACCCGGCTGGAGCGCGCGCGCGGCTACCTGCGCTACGCGCAGTACCTTGCTGCGCCGATGGGCAGCCAGCGCCCGCCGGTGCGCCACCAGGCGTTCGAGGTGGTAGGCGTCGGGCACAACCAGCACCGGATGCTTGGCTCGCAATGCGGCGCCAAGGCAGTGTTCGGGCTGGCGGAGACGGCCAATGCGGACGGCGCGGCTTGCCGTGCGCCGCGGCTGTGAAGCGATTGGCGCAGGGCAGGGCGCCCGCTTGCGGCATGGCTTGAGGCATTGGCTATGCGAGGCCGCTGGGTTTGTCCCGGCGGCCAGACCGGGCAAGCGATGCTAGGGTGTCGAGTGCCACGTGCCTGGCAATGGCACGGCGCGTGGCATCATGCGATCGAGCCGGTGAGTATGCGGCTCGGCAGATGCGCGCTGGTGGCCATGGCGGCCGCCAGCTTGCTTTTTCGCCTGGCGCTCAGAACTTCTCGAAGGCGCCGAGGAAGCGCCACTGGCCCACCGGCAGGTCGCCCAGCACGATGCGGCCCATGCGCACGCGCTTCAGTCCCACGACCCGCAGGCCAACCTGTTCGCACATGCGGCGGATCTGGCGCTTCTTGCCTTCGCGCAGGACGAAGCGCAATTGCTCCTCGTTCTGCCAGCTCACCTTGGCCGGCTTGAGCGCTTCGCCATCCAGCGACAGGCCGTGGCGCAGCTTCTCGATCAGTTCCACCGGGAACACGTGCGAGATGTCGCGCTCGACCAGGCCTTCCGGCGAATCCCAGCTCACCCGCACCAGGTATTCCTTCTCGACGGTCGAATCCTCGCCGATCAGGTGGCGCGCAACGCGGCCGTCCTGGGTCAGCACCAGCAGGCCGGTGGAGTCGATGTCGAGCCGGCCGGCAGGTGCCAGGCTCTTGCGCTGCCACGGGGCAAAGCGCTTGCGGGTGGGGTCCAGCTCCCACTGGTTTTCCGGCGCGAACAGCACGGCGGCGGGCTCATAGCCATCTTCGGCCTGGCCCGACACGTAACCGACCGGCTTGTGCAGCAGCACGGTCACGCGTTCGCCTTGCTCGGAGCGTGCAGCCTGGTTGATCTCGATATTGGCGTCCGGGCTGATGCGCGAGCCCAGTTCGGTGACGGGCTGCCCGTCGACCAGTACCCAGCCGCGCGGAATCCATTCATCGGCTTCGCGGCGCGAGCACAGGCCGAGTTCCGACATCCGCTTGGACAGGCGTACCAGGCCATCCGAGCTGGGCTGGGGCGCGTTCTGTACGGGTGCGGCACGTTCCGTACGTTCCGCACGGGCGCCCTGGTAGTCACGCTGGCCGGCATCGCCGGCGCGGCGCGGACGGTCATTGTCGCCACCGTGAGCGGGACGGCGAGGGCGGTCGTCGCCCTGGCCCGCAAAGCGGCGCGGACGGTCCTGGCCTTCGCCGGGGCTGAAGCGGCGTGGACGATCGTTGCCTTCGCCTGGGCCGAAATTGCGTGGACGATCATTGCCTTCACCGGCAAAGCGGCGGGGACGGTCCTGGCCTTCGCCTGGGGCGAAACGCCGCGGACGGTCATTGCCTTCGCCAGCAAAGCGGCGGGGGCGATCCTGGCCTTCGCCAGGGGTGAAACGGCGCGGACGGTCCTGGCCTTCGCCGGAGCCGAAACTGCGCGGGCGGTCGTTGCCTTCGCCAGCAAAGCGGCGAGGCCGATCCTGGCCTTCGCCCGGGGTGAAACGGCGCGGA